>CAYZAR010000005.1:0-24503 GCA_964476455.1 uncultured Micavibrio sp. | reverse complement strand
CCCCTCAATGGGACAGCCCCGAACCCATCACCAATTTCAACACCCTTAACGGCATTGATGGACATCATCGCCTTAGCCAGATCAGCGTCCAATTTGTCGTACACAGGGGCTCCAAGCCCCGCAGGAAAACCAGAAGCCACGCATTCTACGACAGCCCCAATACTTGATCCGCTTTTGCGAATATCCGCAAGATAATCTTCCCATTGCGAAGCTGCCACAGGATCAGGACAAAAGAAGGGATTGTTGTCTACCTCGGCCCAATCAAGCCGCGTGCGGTCTATGCTGTGGGAACCCATTTGAATCACGCCTGCGCGAATAGAAATATCATTGCCGAGTTGTTCAGTAAGAACCCTGCGAGCAATAGCTCCGGCAGCGACGCGGCAGGCTGTCTCCCGTGCCGAGGCACGTCCGCCGCCGCGATAATCGCGAATGCCATATTTGGATTGATAGGTGAAATCCGCATGGCCCGGGCGGAATTTATCTTTGATGTCCGAATAATCTTTTGATTTGGCATCTTCGTTGGCAATCAAAAGACTGATCGGCGCACCGGTTGTTTGTCCTTCAAACACGCCAGAGAGAATTTTAACTTGATCTGTTTCTTGCCGCTGGGTGGTAAATTTCGACTGGCCGGGTCTGCGTCTATCTAAAAAAAGCTGAATGTCTTCTTCAGATAGAGAAATGCGCGGAGGAACCCCATCCACCACACAGCCAATCGCAGGGCCGTGGCTTTCACCCCATGTCTGGTATTGAAACGCTGTTCCAAACCGATTTCCGGTCATGGGCTATGCTGCTTTCTCGCCATCCGTCTTCGGAGCAATGCTTTCCAGCAAAGCCGCGGTTTCGGCCGCATTGTCAATCGCCACCATACCAACTGTATGATAGCCAGCATCAACGTGCATCACCTCTCCGGTTACTCCTGCCCCCAAATCAGAGAGCAAGTAAAGGCCAGAATTTCCAACATCTTCAATAGTGACATTCCGTTTCAAAGGAGAGTTTAGTTCGTTCCATTTCAAAATATAGCGGAAATCTCCGATACCAGAAGCCGCCAAGGTTTTGATAGGCCCTGCAGAAATGGCATTCACGCGCACACCATCGCCGCCCAAATCAGTTGCGAGATAACGGACAGACGCCTCAAGGGCCGCCTTGGCAACACCCATCACATTATAATGCGGCATGACCCGCTCGGCCCCGTAATAAGTGAGCGTCAAAAGACTCCCCCCTGCTTTCATCAACGGAGCCGCCCGCTGGCACACAGCGGTAAAGGAATACACGGAAATATCCATGGTCTTTTGAAAATTGGCCCGCGTGGTGTTGAGGTATAATCCGTCCAATTCGTTCTTATCCGAAAAGGCGATGGCATGAACAACGAAATCTAGCTTGCCCCATTTTTTCTCAATTTCAGCGAAGGCCTCGTCAATACTTGACTCATCGCCGACATCACAAGGCAAAACCAATGTCGAACCAACTTCCTCGGCCAAGGGACGCACCCTTTTTTCCAAAGCCTCTCCTTGATAGGTAAAGGCAAGTTCTGCTCCGTGTTCCGCTGCCACTTTGGCAATCCCCCACGCGATTGAGCGGTCATTTGCCACGCCCATAATAAGGCCTCTTTTGCCAGCCATCAGTGAAGATGCAGTCATTTGTTTTGTCCTAAAATCTTAAAGTTTTCTTAATTCTCAATGTATTGTGCACATTTATGCAGAAACGTCCAGAGTCCTCCCTTAAAGCAATTTAATTACATATTCTGTTAACTTCCTTTTGTTAGACTGAACGGGAATTTTATAGACAACACACGCAAAAACCGCAGTTGAGAATGGCATCATCTCCTCAGAAAACAATTGGCATTGAATCTCTCTGCGCCGCCATCGTAGCGGAGGCTTCGCGCAACTTCCCGGGGACGGAACTGCATTTTATTCTTCACCATATGGGGCAACGCGAGGAGCAAACCGCAAAAGTCCTCTCCAAAGTCTCTGGGCACCCCGCCTATGCAGAAGCTCGAGGATTGTTGAAATTTAGAAAACTCAGCGGCGACCAATCGAGTTTCCTTGGTTTGGCCTTAGGTTATGAAAAGAAATTTTTAGGTCTTCGATCCGCGCCCAAAGGGCTTGCTTTTATTTCTATCAACTTGTCCGAACATGAAAACGAAGAAGCAAAACTTCTCACCCTCTACCAACTGACTGGGCAGTTTTTGGATTTGATGGAGAGCCTGAAGAACGTCAAAAAACCTCCCGAGCGGGGCGTAATTATGCAGCCGAAAAGAAACAACCTTTCAGTTGCACGCAGCAATCTGAAAGCCGATGTTTTCGGAGTTCTCCATATAGCAAGAGAGAAGGATCCCTCAATCGTTGATAATCTCGCACGAAAACGTGGAATGGCATCAATCACGGCAAGGACAGACCAACATCCAGAAGAGTACCCTTTTCCTATTGCGATTGATGTCGTCAATTACGCTGTCGAACATCTTATAAATTCTCGCCAAGGGTCTATGGTCATGGATTCCTTCCAGACAGCACAAAGCATTGTGCAAAGTTTTGAAAGAGAAAACTTGGAGACATGGATTCAGTTTACCAAATCTGCCCAGAGCATGGCATGGAGCGGGTACACACCCCAGCAGATTCTAGGAGCAGCCGTCCACACCTCGCCTAATCCCTTTATTAAGGCCACGGGACACTTGATTGCCGAGATCACGGACATTACTCCGTTGCCAGAGGAAAGCCTCCCTTCTGGCTACAACCCTTATATCGCCGATGAAATCAACCAAATCAATCATCAACGCATGATCGAGGATACTCTTGATATGGCTTTAATCCATGCCGTAGAGTCCGATAGCCACTTATCGCTAGTTCGCGTTGCCAATAATCAAAATGAAAATCTTATCAAAGGGAGATTCTCTGGCTGGTGCGCCCACGCGCTGCAGGCTGCAGCCAAGGCGTATATTGGAGCATCTCAACGAGGCGTTCCTGCCGACCTCGCTGCAAAAGTTGAGTTTCAAACTGTGCAACAGAAAACCCAATGGGAAGATCTTCAGCGGGTCACCGATTTTGTCATTGAACAGCACAGAAGTGGAGAAGGAGTGACTCTCTCCAGCGTTGCCCAGTGGTGCTCACAGTCTCCAGAGCTGCGAGCCTTAACAGAGTCTATCAATCTAACCTTGAGCGATCCTACCTATGCCGCAAAACTAAAGCTTTCCAACGATATGCCTTCCATGGGGCCTGCGCTGGCTGCCGCCCCAAGTGCGGCTCCACAGCATTCTTATCAACCTTCTATGGGTATGGTCTCAGCTCCGCAGTTTTCTTTCGGTGGAGGCGGCATGATGGGAAGTGCTCCTGCCATTCGTAAAGCCTCTCCCCCCAAAAAACCGGAAGAAAAACTTTTAATAGTAGAGGACGAAGATTAGCTTCTCTCAAAGAGAAAAAGCCGAACGCAATGTCGGCTTTTTCGAATAGGACTATCCTTCTTTGCAGTTCAACTAGTTTTGAATCTGCCAAGTTCCATCAGGATTGCGGCAAGCCGTTCCGGTTCCGGTTTCTTTTTGGCCACCAACGTAGATGGTCTGAGTATATTCGCGGCAATACCGCCCAGATGTGCTGGTCCCATCGCGAACAGGCGTAATGGTCCCTGAGTTACCGGAGTCAGGGTTGTTCCAACTTACCGTCTCGCCAACAGGAGCCGTATAGGCCCGCTGGGTTGCGCGGTCCGCATAAGCACGGTCAGCTGCGTCAAGAGATTTCCCAATTTCGCTCCCGACAAGAGTTCCAAGCAACGTCCCAACGCCTACGCCAACAAGCTGGCCTGAACCCTTACCAATCTTAGAGCCCACAACTCCACCAAGGATTGCGCCACTCACGCCACCAATGGTTTGTTTCGTCCCCAAATTGGCCCTCTCCTCTGGCGTACACGCTGCCACCGAAAGAGCTGCCATTACCATCAGGCTGAGAATTTTTTTATTCATAGTCGTCTTTCCTTTCAGATCGTCCCCTTCACCATGAAAGGGTTTCTTGATTATTGATTGCAGTTACAGGGTAGTTAAGAATCTATTGCAATTAGATTTGTCCCGACGGATAGTATCAATACAACAGAGCACACCCATACAAATTATATGACGCAACGTAACATGACCATTCCTTTCGATGCTAGTCCTTTTAATACACTTCAAAACTGGTTTCGGGAAGCCGAAGCTTCCGAACCAAACGATTCAACCGCCGCCTGCCTTTCAACCATTGGCCTTGACGGGTTACCTAACAGCCGTATGGTCCTCGTCCGCCACATCACGGCTCGCGGCTTTACCTTTTTTACCAATCTTGGCAGTCAGAAAGGCCAAGAACTTCGCGCCAACCCCTCCGCTGCCCTTTGCTTTCACTGGAAGTCGCTCCGCCGACAGATCCGTATTCGCGGCACTATCGAAGAAACAACAGAAGATCAAGCCGACTCCTACTACCACGCCCGCCCTAGAGAAAATCAAATTGGCGCGTGGGCTTCCAGACAATCTGAACCCCTCGCAGACCGATCTATTCTCCTCGAAAGATTCGAGCGTTATAAGAACGAGTTTGAAGAGAAAAATCCCCCACCTGCTCTGATCCCGCGCCCTCCTTTTTGGTCAGGATTTTGTCTTGTTCCTTGCTCAATAGAATTATGGCAAGAAGGGGAGGGTCGATTGCACCACAGGCTTCTCTATACCGTGACCAAAGATGGATGGGCTTGCACGCTTCTTTACCCTTGAACGATGCGCAAAATCCTCTAAATACTACATCCATGACCACAGAAACCATGACCTTCGGGGCCGATGTTGCCCGTCTTTTAGAAATCGTAACCCATGCCCTCTATTCAAATCGGGACGTGTTTTTGCGAGAGCTTATCTCGAATAGCGCGGATGCGTGCGATCGTCTGCGCTATGAATCGATTCAGAATCCGGCCCTTTCTAAATCCCACTCAGGATATTTTATTCGCGTTGTGCCGGACACCAAAACGCGCCGCTTAAGCGTGATTGACACAGGGATTGGAATGTCCCGCGATGAGTTAATCGAACATTTGGGAACCATTGCCAAATCGGGAACCCGCGCCTTGATGGAGCAGATCAAGCAAAACGGAGATGGTAAGGGAAGTCCTAGTTTAATCGGTCAATTCGGCGTAGGCTTTTATGCTTCTTTCATGTCCGCCCACAAAGTGAGAGTTATTTCGCGCAAGGCCGGAAGCTCTGAGACATGGGCATGGGAGTCTGATGGTCAAAACGGCTTTGTGGTTGAAGAAGCCAATCAGGAAGATCGTGCTGCCTTGATTGGACCGTGCGGAACAGCTGTCTTTCTCTCTCTCAAAGACGATTCCAGTGACTTTCTCCTTGAAGAAAAAGTCCGGCAAGTCATCACCACCTATGCCAACCACATCAGCCTTCCGGTTTATATCGGTAAGGATAGCACCGAGCCTGCAAACGCTGCCTCAGCCTTATGGATGCGACCGAAAAGCGAGATTACCCCCGATCAATACGATGAGTTTTTTAACGCTGTTTCGGGTTCGATGGGGATGGATTCCCCTCTCATCACGAGCCATTGGCGCGCCGAAGGAAAAATAGAATATACCGCTTTGCTTTTTCTACCGAACCTTCGTCCTTTTGATCTTTACGATCCAACACGGCGTCATGCTGTTCGGCTTTATGTGCGCCGCGTGTTCATCACCGATGATTGTGAAGGTCTTATCTTCCCGTGGCTGCGTTTCCTGCGCGGGGTGATCGATAGCGAAGACTTACCACTCAATGTCAGCCGTGAGATGCTGCAACATAACCAGATCATCCATAAAATACGCTCTGGTGTTGCCAAACATATTCTTGCAGATCTGGACAAACTTTCGAAAGATGATCCTGTCGCCTTTACATCTTTTTGGCATCAATTTGGGGCCGTCATCAAAGAAGGGCTTTATGATGCAACCGAGCACCGCGAAGATATTTTCAAAATCGCCCGCTTTTTTACCAGCGCAAACCCAGAAGTCACAAGTTTGAGCGATTATTTATCGCGCAGGAAGCCCCAGCAAGACCAGATTTTTTACATCAGCGGCGAAAATGTTGAAACCTTGCGCAATTCTCCTCAACTGGAAGGTTTCAAAAAACGCGGACTTGAAGTTCTCTTGCTCAAAGACACAATTGACGATTTTTGGCTGCCTGTGGTTTCCGATTTTGAGGGAAAGAAGTTTGTTTCGATCACGAAGGGAGCCGTTGACCTGTCAAAATTTCCCATTGAAGGAGAAGATGAGCTGGCCAAACCTGCCCGAGAGGAAGCCCGCAAGGAATCAGAATCTCTTCTCTCTTTTTTGAAAACCCATTTGGAAGACAAAGTGAGCGATGTTCGCCTGTCAGACCGCTTAACTGACTCTCCGGTTTGTCTGATTGCCTCGGACAAAGACATTGATCTGCACATGGGGCGCGTACTTAAAATCCATCAACAATACGAAACCAAAGTGAAACCTGTTCTGGAGATCAACGCCACACACCCCCTGATTGTCCGCCTATCTGAAATGGCCAAATCGTCTGCCCTTTCACAAAGCGTCGCCGATGCAGCGGATTTGTTGATGGATCAAGCTCTGATTATGCAAGGAGAACCCATCTCCGACCCAGCGGGCTTTGCGCGGCGGATGGCAGACTTTATGCGGCGGGGCCTTGCCGCTTAGAAGTGCCTTATATTGCGTTCTGGTGCGCCCGCAAAATCATTTCCTTGATATCATCTTCGGAGAATTCAAGACCGCGAGCGATTTCCTCAATCACCACCTCCCGAACAAGTGAGGTCAGGTCATCCCCCGTTTCGCACCATAAATCAAGAATAGGCCGCCGGAACAGAAGTAAAATATCATCTTCATTGGCCACTTTTTTCTGAACCCCGGGTGCAATTTCTTTGCCGGAGCGAAACAACGCCAGAAGCTCATACGGAGTTTCTAAATCCATTTCTTCCTCGATTGCTTCATCGGGGAACTCTTCAACCTGCAAACCGAGCTCCTCGCAGGACGCAGAGAGTTCATCAGGAAGAGACTCCAAAATCTGGCGTGCCATAACAGCCAAATCGTCAAGACTCGGAGATGTTGTGAAGTTCATAATGATCTCGTGTCGGGACAGAGCCTTCGCAGTCATGATAAACAACCTCGTTCAATATTATTGGGTGAGTCGCATTGTGAACCAATTTCGAATTTTTGCCAATGTCAGTTGAAAGGAAAAACAAAAGTTTTCCGCCCTCTACCGTTTACATATGTTTAGAAAGTGACAGAAATGGCTGGTGGCAGTTCCGGCAAGCGTGCTTCAACGTCATCAAGATAAGGCAAAGCTGACTGTGCCCCCTCTTTCATGCAAGCCAAGGTTCCCGCAACACTAGCGCGGCGTAAAGCCTCGGGCAAATCATAACCCGCATGGATTGACGCCGCAAAGGTTCCGCAAAACGCATCTCCTGCTCCGGTATTGTCAACGATTTCTCTTTGATCGACTTCCAAAATACCAATACCCCACGCCTTTTGATCTTTCGTCACCGCGATAGACCCTTGACGACCCAAGGTCACAATAACATTCATATGGCCTTCGATTGCGAGGGCCTGCGCCATTTTGAGCGCGTTATGCTGAACTCCCATGTGCAGTTTTTCGGCAATCTGACGAGCTTCAATACTGTTGACGATGAGATAGTCAACCACCCCCAACGCCTTACGTGGAATGGTAATGGCGGGAGCCAAATTGAGAATCGTTGTCACCCCACGAGCCTTAGCTCTCTCCAAGAGAGCCACCGTCTCCGCAACGGGAAGTTCCATCTGCATCAACAAAAGATTCTGCTTGATGAGAATTTCATCTGGAACCTGCTCGTTCGAAGCCTCCATATTGGCTCCACACATGACAATAGTTTGCTTTTCGCCTGCGCCGTTTTTTGCCACAACCGCACAGCCGGTTGGATGATCTTCGGATCTGGCCACTCCTGAGGTCATAACCCCATTCGACTTCAAACTTTCAGTAATTTTTCGGCCATAATCGTCGTTGCCGGACTTTCCAACCAACGCGACCCGTGCCCCGGCCCGCGCCGCGGCAAGAGCCTGATTGGCCCCCTTCCCCCCCGGATACAAATCATAATCCGTTGATAAAACCGTATCCCCCGCAACTGGAAGTTTTTCCAGCCGAACTGACATATCCATATTGATGGAACCAAAAACGATAATCATGTGGGAGATTCTAACACATTTTCCGTTTTCTGGAACCTCCAAAACTCTGTATTTGGATTTTGGTTCAAAACCTTCTATGACTCTAAAATCATTATTAAAACTGACGGGTCACAATCATGGACTATAGACAATTTTTTCAGGCACGGGTTAGCGATTTGAAGAAAGAAGGACGATACCGCGTCTTTGCAAATCTCGAACGTCTGGCCGGAGAGTTTCCGAAAGCCCTCTACCATGCCCCAGACGGGACTGTCCGCGAGGTGACCATCTGGTGCAGCAACGATTACCTTGGTATGGGACAAAACCCTCTTGTTCTCAAAGCTATGCACGAAGCGATTGATCGCAGCGGGGCGGGAGCGGGTGGCACGCGCAACATATCGGGAACCACTCGCTATATCGTGGATTTGGAAGACTCCCTCGCTGATCTCCACCGGAAGGACGCCGCTCTGGTTTTTTCCTCAGGCTATACTGCGAATGAAGGGGCCCTTGCGACGATCACTCGCCTGATGCCAGATTGCATAGTTTTTTCAGATTCCCTAAACCACGCCTCCATGATCCACGGCCTGCGTGATGGCAAATGCGAGAAACATATCTATCGTCATAACGATCTTGAACATCTTGAAGACCTTTTGCAAAAATCTCCCGTCAATGTTCCCAAATTGATTGCCTTTGAATCTGTTTACTCCATGGAGGGCGACATTGCACCGATTGAGAATATTTGCGACCTTGCCGAAAAATACAACGCGATGACCTATCTAGATGAAGTCCACGCTGTTGGACTTTACGGACCACGGGGAGGCGGTGTAGCCGAAGCGCGTGGCGTGATGGACCGTATTGATGTGATTGAGGGAACCTTTGGCAAGGCCTATGGCCTGATGGGTGGGTTTGTCACAGGGGCATCTTCGGTGATTGATGCCATTCGCTCTTACTCGGGAAGTTTTATTTTTACAACGGCCTTGCCCCCTGCCCTTTGCGCGGGAGCAACCGCAAGTGTTGAATATCTAAAAACGTCAACCTCCGAGCGCGAGCGTGTTTTCCGCAACGTCAAGGAATTCAAATCCACACTCGATCAACTGGCCCTTCCCTTCATGAAGGGTGAGAGCCATATTGTTCCGCTTGTGGTTGGAGATTCCGTTTGCTGCAAAGCCATAACCGATTGGCTCCTTGATGCCCATAATATCTATGTTCAGCCCATCAATTACCCGACCGTCCCAAAAGGGACCGAGCGGATGAGACTGACAGCGACGGCAGCGCATAATTCTGCACAGATTCAACGCCTGTGCGGTATTTTGCGTGACCTTCACGAGGAGCATCACGGATTTTCGAATATGAAAGTCGCATGATGTGATGACCGAAGACCGACTGACGCGCATTGAAAGCCTTCTGGCTCATCAAGAAAAACAAATTCAGGACCTCAGCGAGATGACCGCTCAGCAGTGGATTGAAATTGATCGCCTAAAACGTGCTCTTTCCATGACGCAAAAGCAATTGCAAGATATGGAATCCTCAGCCGGACAAGGCAAAACAGATGGGGCCGCTTCGGTGAGCGAATTGGCAGCCCTTGAAAAACCCCCGCATTACTGATGTCTCTTGCTCCTCTTGTCATTGGCAGTTTGAAAATTGAAACACCCGTGTTGCTCTCTCCAATGGCGGGCGTTACCGACCTGCCTTTTCGCCGCAGCGTCATGCGCTTTGGCGCGGGGCTGGTTTTCTCGGAAATGATTGCCAGTGGCCCCATGCTTCTCGCCAAAAAGAAGGACCGGATGCTGCAAGAAAATTTTGCAGACGAATTTCCCTTGGGAGTCCAAATTGCCGGATGCGACCCTGAAATCATCTCAGAAGCTGCCCGTATGGTGGAAGATAACGGAGCAGCTCTCCTTGATCTCAATTTTGGCTGTCCCGTCAAAAAAATTGTAACCTCTTATGCTGGCTCAGCCTTAATGAGAGACGAAGATCTTTCCCGCCGGATTATGGAGGCTGCCGTCAAATCCGTTTCGATTCCGGTTACAGTCAAAATGCGTCTGGGATGGGACGAACACTCCATGAATGCCCCTGCCCTCGCCCATATTGCCGAAGACATAGGGGTTCAAATGGTTACGATTCATGGGCGGACCCGCAGTCAACTCTACACTGGCACAGCAAACTGGGATGCTATCCGCTCAGTAAAAGAGGCTGTGAAGATTCCCGTGCTGGTCAATGGCGACATTCTAACGCCGGAGGATGCCCAGCAAGCACTGAGCCGCTCTGGCGCGGATGGCCTGATGATTGGGCGCGGAGCGCAAGGCCGCCCGTGGTTTCCTCGGCAAGTCATGGATTATTTGGCGGGAAATCCCATTCTTCCCACCCCGACACTTTCTGATTTCGGCTCCATCGTTCTTACACATTACAGGGCCATGATAGACCATTACGGACGGCGTATTGGCGTTGCCAATGCTAGAAAACATTTAGGATGGTATGGTAAGTACCTGCCTGATTTTGACCCTGTTCGCGCCGATATTATCACCCTGACAGATCCCGAAGCTGTTATCTCCCGCTTGGAAACTTATTTTTTCGATTAACGGGGTCTTTGATGACTCCGCGCTACTAATCCTGCTCTTGTCCTTTGTAAAAATCTTCTTCCGGCCCAGCAGATAACCATTTCCCCTCTCGTAAGAATCGAGGAAAAATATTCATAGTCTGCAGCTCTTCAAGGTCAACAAAACGGGCCTCCGAAACGGGGCCTCCTTGATCTTTCCAGTCTGCAGACAGCGTTCCTTCCAAAGATTTACAATAAAACACAATATTCACTACATGAAAACCCCTTGCCTCGAGAACAAAGTCGTAAACAAAAACAGCAGAACCGACCTCTATTTTAAGCCCTGTTTCTTCATAGACTTCTCGCTTTACGGCACTTGCTAAATCTTCCCCAAAATCAATTCTTCCTCCGGGAAGGCAGTAAAAATCTCCGTCGCCATCACCTCCAACGACAAGAAGTTTATCGTCTTTTACAATTAAAGCCCTAACTGCACTATAGGGGTTTTCTCTTTTGGTCATACGTCTCTTCTTCCTAACAACATTCCTTTTGTTCGCAATTGTCTTGCTCGAATTCCAGTGTCGAGTGTGAAATGTGAAAATGCCTGAGTTGCTTTTTAATTTCGGCCTTTAGAACTTCACTCTCAATGCCTTGAGCTGGTACAATATGGGCCTCCAGAGCATATTCATGCTCATTCAAATAGCGAATATGAAGATGATGGATATCCTCTACACCCTCTATCTCGAGAAGAGATTTTCTGACGTGATCGACATTGACATGAGCAGGAGCTCCGTCAATCAGAATGTTGATGACAGATGGCAAATCACGACTGACGTACCACAATACATAGGCTGAGATAACCAGAGTTATTAAAGGATCAACCCAAACCCATTCAAACATCAAAATGAGAATCCCTGCGACCACCACTCCAACCGAAGAAACGGCATCAGTTAGGTTGTGCAGAAAAGCGGCCCGAATGTTTTGGCTTCCCTTTGCTTCGTGAAAGGTGAGCCAAGCTGTTCCTCCATTAATCAGAACCGCGAGAAAGGCAACCGTTACCACGGTCCATCCTTCAATAGGCTGCGGGTCAAAAAAACGTACCACGGCTTCGTATCCAAGCCAGACACCAATAATAATCAGAGTGAGGAGGTTGGCAAACGCCGCAAGCGTTTCAACTTTCTTGTAACCGTAGGTTCGCTTGTCATCGGCATGACGGCGCGATACTTTTCGGGCGATCAAGGCCAGAAGCAAAGACGCTGCATCCGATAAATTATGCAGCGCATCCGCCACCAATGCCAAAGAACCGGAGAGAATGCCGGCCACGATCTGCGCAAGGGTAAGAACCAGATTGATAAAGACAGCCACAGACAGCTTCCTGTCTGTGTGTCCGTGAATCATCCACCCATGCTCATGATGAGAGCAATGGTGTGTGTGCATACCCATCTAAGCCGCCAACTTATCAGCAAGATAATATTTTGCGGTCCGCACGCCGTGTTCAAATTCAAGAACGAGAGGTGAGCCAGTTGGAATTTCTGTCTGATTGATGTTTTCAGGTGTGTTTTCACCAAGAATAATCAACATAGCGCGCAGCGAATTTCCATGAGCCGCAATCAGGATGTTTTTTCCCGCAGCAAGCAAGGGTTTAATTTCCCGCTCGAAATAAGGACGAACGCGCTTTTCCACCACATCTTGAAGGCTCTCTCCCCCGGGAGGATTCACATCGTAAGACCGCCGCCAAATATGAACCTGCTCCTCGCCGTATTTTTGGCGGGTTTCATCTTTGTTCAATCCGGTTAGATCCCCGTAATCCCTTTCGCGTAGATCGTCATGTTTTATCATGGTCGAAAGGAGGTGTTCTTGTCCGGCTTCTTTAAGGGCAATCTCCGCCGTTGTAGAAGCTCGTTGCAAAGTTGAGGTAAACACCTGATCGAAAACCAGTCCAGCCTTGGCCAGATTTTGGCCAGATATAACGGCTTCCCTCTCCCCCTGCTCACTTAAACCGACATCCTTGAAGCCGGTGAATCTGTTTTCCAGATTCCACTGAGATTGGCCGTGGCGCATCAGAACGAGATAATTGGGCATATTTGTATCGCTTTCCCTACAAAAAGTTGACTCTTGGGAACGATCATGCCAGAAGATGGGGCAGAAAATAAAGCCCTGATATATTGAGAACGTATCGGTTGACGGTTGACGGCAGTGGTATCTTCCCCCTCCCTCCCATTGCTACTGCCGTTTACTGTCCACCGAACCCTCCTCTTTCCCTATCACCGCTGAGTTTTTTGCCGAAAACCATAGGGGTTTTTCGGCCATTTTTCACAATCTGAAAGGAACACTTAATGTTCAATATCTCCCGCAAAGAAATAGACTTCGCAGGCAAAAAAATCATACTCGAAACAGGTAAAGTTGCCCGCCAAGCAGATGGGGCCGTTATGGCCACGATTGGCGGAACATCTGTCCTGTGCACGGCTGTCGCTGCCAAAACCATGAAAGAAGGGCAAGATTTTTTCCCTCTGTCTGTTCACTACCAAGAAAAATTTTATGCGGCAGGCCGTATCCCCGGGGGCTTCTTCAAACGTGAAAGCCGCCCATCTGAAGGCGAAACTCTCATCTCACGCCTGATTGACCGCCCAATTCGTCCTCTCTTCCCTGAAGAATTCCTCAACGAAGTTCAAATCATCTGCACAACCGTCTCGCACGATGGAGAAAATAACCCTGACATTATTGCCATGATCGGGGCTTCTGCAGCTTTAACTCTCTCAGGTGTTCCTTTCATGGGGCCGATTGGCGGATGCCGGATTGGTTATAAAAACGGTCAGTACCTCATCAACCCAACGATCTCCGAAATGGAAGGCTCTGACCTTGATCTCGTTGTGGCTGGAACCACGGCAGGCGTGTTGATGGTTGAATCGGAAGCCAAAGAACTGCCCGAAGACATTATGCTCGGCGCGGTTATGGCGGGCTGGAAAGCTTTTCAACCTGTTATTCAAGGCATTATTGATCTGGCTGAAGTTGCGGCCAAAGATGCATGGGATGTTCCTGAAATCAAACCCTCTATCAAAGATATGGGAGCCAAGCTGCGCGCAAAATACGAATCCGCCGTGGCCGAAGCCTATACCGAGAAAAACAAATTGCTTCGTCAGAACAAAGTTGCCGCCGTTAAGGAACAAGCCGTTTCTGACTTCGTCAACGATGAATTAGCTATCAGCAAAGACCTTGTTGCCAATGAGTTTTTCAAACTTGAATCTGCCGTTGTTCGCGGCAACATCTTGAAAAGCGGCGCACGCATTGACGGGCGGACCACTGTTGATATCCGCCCGATTGTGAGCGAAGTAGGTATTCTTCCTCGTGTTCATGGATCGGCCCTGTTTACGCGTGGAGAAACCCAAGCTCTTGTCGTGACCACCCTTGGGACGGGACAAGATGAGCAAGTCATTGATGCTATTGTCGGTGAGTACAAAGAACGCTTTATGCTCCACTATAATTTCCCCCCTTATTCGGTTGGGGAATGTGGGCGGATGGGAGCCCCGGGACGCCGAGAAATCGGTCATGGCAAACTTGCATGGCGGGCTATTCGTCCCATGCTGCCACAACCAGAAGACTTCCCCTATACGCTCCGCGTTGTCTCGGAAATCACAGAATCGAACGGCTCATCTTCTATGGCAACCGTGTGCGGAACCTCTCTCTCTTTGATGGATGCGGGCGTTCCCTTGAACAAACCTGTTGCTGGCATTGCAATGGGGCTTATCAAGGAAGGTGATAAATACGCCGTTCTGTCGGACATTCTGGGGGATGAAGATCACCTTGGCGATATGGACTTCAAAGTTGCAGGGACCGAAAGCGGGATTACCGCTTTGCAGATGGACATTAAAATCACCTCGATTACCGAAGAAATCATGCGCATTGCTCTGGGCCAAGCTCAGAAAGGCCGCTTGCATATCCTCGGAGAAATGGCCAAAGCCCTGACCCAGTCACGCGGAGAAATTAGCCAATACGCCCCACAAATGGCTGTTATCAACATTCCCACCGACAAAATTCGTGAAGTCATTGGGACGGGTGGGAAGGTCATTCGTGAAATCATCGAAAAAACCGGCACCAAGATTGACATTGAAGACGATGGAACAATCAAGATTGCCGCTGTTGACGGAGCCGCGATTGACGCTGCGATTGAAATTATTCGGGGAATTACCGATGAACCGGAAGTGAACAAAATCTATAACGGTAAAGTCGTTAAAATCATGGATTTTGGAGCTTTCGTCAACTTCATGGGAACACGCGATGGGCTCGTGCACATCTCCGAACTTGCGGATCGCCGCGTAGGCAAAACATCTGACGTTGTCAGCGAAGGCGATCAAGTCAAAGTCATGGTTCTTGGCTTTGATGATCGTGGTAAAATTAAACTTTCCATGAAACGCGTGGATCAAGAAACGGGAGAGCCTATCGCACCAAAACCGCGTGATGCAGAAGGCGAACAAGCTGCAGGATAATATATATCCTTCTATCTTTCTTTCCCTCCCCCTTGCGGGGGAGGGTTTTTGATTTCAAAAGGAACCCAACATGGAAACAACTTGGACAATTCCAACCCCTGATGGACATACCATCTATGGAGTCAAAAACTCTTCTGGCTTAACGACCTCAAAAGCTATTTTTATTGTTCATGGACTGACGGGGCATATGAACGAATATGCCTTCAAAAGAGCTGCCGATTATTTCGAAGAAACCTATGACGTGTACCGTTTTAATCTCTATGATGGGCAAGATAGAGGAAGAGACCTTGTTAACTGTACCATCCAAACTCATGCCGATGATTTGAATACGGCTCTATCCCACTTCGGTTCCACCTACGAAAAGATTTTTCTTATCGGCCATAGCTATGGGGGGCCGAGTATTATGATGGCCAACCCTTCAGGAATATCTGCCGTTAGTTTATGGGATCCAAGCTTTGATTTGCGATTGATCCAAGAAATGTTCAAACCTGCCTACACCCCTTGCGGAGATATGTACATGGTCAACTGGGGAACCACCTACTTGATAGGAAAAGCCATGTATGAAGAGGCAGGGCGATTGGATGAAAGCGCGTGTATTGAACTCTCCCAAAAATTCTTATCTCCAGTTCAGGTCATCTCAGCAGGAGATGGGTTTTTTGTTCAACAGCCTCTCTCTTGGCACTCCTTCGGTGCCCCGAACAACATACGCGAATTTGTTGCTGGTACCGTTCATTGCTTCCATGAAGGTAACACCTGCGACGACCTTTTGAAAAAAACACAAGATTGGTTTAATAAGTCATGTCTTTGAAAATCCCCTCAGTTATTGGCCACCGTGGCGCGGCAGCTTATGCGCCAGAAAATACGCTCGATAGTATCCGAACCGCTGCCGATATGGGGGCGAAGTGGGTTGAGTTGGATGTTAAACTTACCAAAGACTTTGTTCCCATTATCTTTCACGATGATGATCTGGACCGCACCACCAACGGACATGGCCCTGTGGCCAACATGAATTTGGGGGATATTCAAGACTTAGAAGCTGGAAGCTGGTTCTCGGAATCCTTCGCCGGAATAAAAATCCCCACACTGGAGGAAGCTATTGATGTTATTATGCATCATAATCTCGGTGTAAACCTTGAAATAAAACCCTGCCCGGGGCGAGAGAAAGACACCGCAGAAGCCATGCTGGATTTGATGTCCCAGATTTGGGACGATGCCGATCGTTTGCTGATTTCTAGCTTTTCTTTCGTCTCACTCGAAACCGCCTTGGATATGGCTCCCGAATGGGCCCGTGGCGTTTTGTTTGAAAGCGACCTGCCAGAGAACTGGAAAGAGATTGCGCAGTATCTCGAAGCGACAACCATCAACATTGACGGACGAACCGTTAAACGCGAAACCGTAGAGGAAATAATCGACCTTGAGAAACGGGTCCTCGCCTATACGATTAACGATGTTCATCTGGCCAGACGGCTGCGCTCATGGGGCGTGGACAGCTTCTTCACGGATGATCTGGAAACCATTCATGACGGGCTGTTTAAGACCCATTAAACAACCAATCCTTTGGCGGCCAGAATAAGACCGACATAGACAATATGGGTCAAGTTATGGGCTTCTTGGTCAATACCGAAAGCCCACCAGTATTTCCACGTATGCGGCGACCACTTCATGTATACGACCAGTAGTCCTTTGGCACGATCTACAATCGCATGGACCAGAATATCTACAAAAGCCATCCACCACAAAGAGGGAAGAAAAATCAGGAAAATGACAAGTGTCCCAACTCCGTGAATTCCAGCGTGGACCAATAGCGGCGGATATCCTCTCCACCCGGGAACCGTCTTACCCAGAGCCATCCACTTGGTCTGTAACAAATAATCGCAGCTCAGCTGCTTCAATCGAAAGCACAGGTAAAGGATAAAAAGGGAAAAGAGAGTCATACTATGAGGCCTATTTTATTAAAAACATGAAGGCAGGTTATCAACTTAGGATTAACGTCTTACTAATATTTTAGAGGCATGATGACACTGGAATATAAGTCTTCCCGTTGAATCATCGGTTACAGGAATCATGTTAGAAAACTTCAAGACTATTAAAAGCGGAGAAATCTTCATCCGTCAAGGAACCGAGGCTAAATCGGCCTATATCATTGAAAGCGGACAGGTTGAAGTTCAAATCCAAAAACAAGATGGAACCATTCAGGTTGTCGGAACCCGTGGACCAGGGTCTATTATTGGTGAGATGGCTTTAATTGACGATGCCCCGCGCACAGCAAGTGTTGTAGCCCTTGGCGATTGCCGCCTTTTGGAAATTACGCGGGACGATTTTTTGCGACGCCTGACCTCCAGCGACCAGATTATGCAAGCTGTTATGCGGGTTTTGATGACCCGTTACCGCGATACACTGACTCGCTCAGTAATTGTCTCCGACGATGTTGGATACCCTGATCCCGAAGCCCTCGAACGCCAATTTTTGGAGGAAGCTCACACGCTTGAAGGGCTTATCATGGAAAATGAGTTCAAGGAGGCCATGAGCAACGGCCAGCTTTCTTTGAATTACCAGCCAATTGTGTCTCTTTCCAGCGGTGAGATTGTTGGATTTGAAGCTTTGATGCGCTGGAATCATCCAGAAAAAGGATTTATTTCTCCATCTGTTTTTATTCCGATGGCCGAACAATCCGGCCTGATTATCGAGGCTAGTAAATGGGCTTTGCGCGAGTCCTGTGTCCTGATTAAAAAGGTTAACTCCCTTCCTTCTACAACGACCCCCAAATATGTCAGCGTCAATTTCAGTTCTAAAGATATTGCTGAAGATAATTTTCTGGAAGGCATTCTAGCCACCCTCAAAGAAACCGGCGTTTCTCCGACTGAAATTCAGCTTGAAATTACCGAAAGCCTTTTGATGTCCCAACCAGAGCGGGCCAAAACGACTTTGAACCAATGCCGCGAACTCGGACTCAAAATCGCTATTGACGACTTTGGAACGGGGTATTCTTCCCTGTCTTATCTGCATAATTACCCGATCAATGCCCTGAAGATAGATCAAGCCTTCATCCGAAACCTCCTCAAAGACTCGGGAAGTCTTGAGCTTTGCAAATCCATCATCACACTTGGCGACAACTTGCATATGACAACCATAGCCGAAGGAATTGAAGGAAAAGAAGAGGGTCTGACGTTATTGAAGCTTGGCTGCGATACGGCCCAAGGGTACTATTTTGCCAAGCCTTTGCCAGAAAACGCCCTTTTTGAGCTTTTGGCCACACAAAGCGACTTCAAAGCTAAACTGGCCTAATCCCCCGCAGGTTAACGATAGATCAACAAAATCGTGTTAGACTGATAAATTATGTCAGGCGTATTTGCACGGCCTTTGTTATACTTTTGAACGATCTCTACAAAAAAAGACATCATACCAGATACCAGAAAAAGAAGGATGCCTTATAGAATGAGTGAGAAAAACGGAGTTTCAGTCGGAACAGTTGCCGAAATCAAAGGTCACGCCACGGTTGTCCATCTGGACGGAACTCAGGAAACCATGACCAAAGGCCTGTCAGTCTTTGCGGGCGATATCATTGAAACCGATGCCGCCGGAGCCGTCAACATTACTTTCAACGATAACACCGTCTTTGCCGTTTCGAATAACGCCAAAATGACGATTGATGAGTTTGTCTATGACCCCAACAAAGACGGGGAAGGCCAAGCAGATGTCTCGGTTGTGCGGGGTGTTTTTGTGTACACCAGCGGCTTTGTTGGCAAAGAAGATCATAATGATGTCCATATCAAAACTCCGGTTGGCTCAATCGGGATCAGGGGAACAACCCTGACAGGGTATATCCCTGAAGAAGGTTCACCTGACACTCCAAAAATCTCCCTGATTGAAGGAGCTATCGTTGTCCAGCCTAATCAAGGAGCCGAAATTTTCCTTGATGAATCGCGGGAAACGGTTCAACTGAACGCAACAGGCACGCAAGCTGAAAATGTTGGGGTCATTACCCCGCAGCAGATGTTGGAAACCTTTAATGTTGTGCGAACGGTTGCGCCTGCCCTCTTCACCCCTGTAACAGACGCAGCGGGGAATGCTCCTGCCTCTCCTCAAAACTCGGGGGAAGGAGGAACAGACTCTCCTCAAGATACCCAAGCAACGCCAGCAGGAGAAACAACCGAAACGCCCCCTCCGTCAGAGACGACCGCGCCTTCTACAGAATCCGCTCCGCCCCAACCCGTTTCGGAGGAAGCTCCTGCGCCTGAAGGGGTAGAACCTCCTATGAAACTCTCTCTTCTAGAGCAAGCTCTGGCTCCAGATGCGACACTCGATTCGTTCATGGCTCCGCTGGCCCCTCCCCCTAATTTTCTGGATTTTGGGATGATGGTTGGTCCGGCTCTTCCACCGCCGCCTCCCCTATTCAAACCGTTTCTTCCTCCATTAGGAAGCGAGCCTGTTTTTCTTGCTCCCATTAATCACGCCCCTATTGCAACGACGAGAGTTTTTACGGCTTTTGAGCAGGCTGGGCTTGAAGGCGGGTTTCAAACGATGGATTCTTCACGCTTCTTCCGTGATCCTGATGGAAACCCGTTGACCTACGTTATCACGGGCATCAATGACCCAAATGGCGTAATTCAAAATGCGTTTATTAACTCTAAAAACGAGATTGCCTTTCAAATCAAAAGCGTGATCTCTGCGGACAGTGACGTTCACATTTTTGTTGCCGCCAATGACGGAAAGCTCTCTAGCTCTAGCATAGATTTCTCTTTTCATGTGTATGATTCGTCGAATCCAGCTTCCGGAAGCTATACACTTGGAAACGATACAAACACGTTGTCCGCTGGTATTAACTACCGTTTTTCTATGAAGGCTGGGGACGATTCACTTTCGATTGAGCCGAGCTCTAGCGGAAACGTTGTCTTCTCTGATTTAGGGGATGATACAGTTTATATTCAATCCAATAACAACAAGGTCTTTGGCGAAGAGGGAAATGATTTCCTTAAAATTTTTGGTGGGGGAACCGGAAACTTAATTTCCGGCGGCAGCGGACAAGACACTCTTCGCCTTGAAGCAACGGGAGCAGGTTCCCAAGCCTTTGGTGGTGACGGGAATGATGTTGTCGTACTCGGCAATGCAGCCGCTATCAGCCAGATTAGCAGCAATGACCTGTTGATTGATGCGGGATCCGGCTTTGACACTCTCTTACTTAGCGTTGCAGGAAACTTAAATCTTGCTTCGGTCAACATGAACACCTTGCACAGTATCGAAAGAGTATCGGGGATAGCAGCATCAAGTTCAGTATCTCTGGACATCAAAGACATTATAGAACACACAGACGGCGGATTTTTGTTTGTCAAAGACGTGAACTCTCTGTCTGTCAGCAACACCAATTCACTGGCGAATTTATCCTTAAAAGCAACGGGTGTCAGCAACCCCTACGATACGGCGGACGGAACGTCTTATAAACTCTACTCGAACGGAGCACAAAGCCTGTATGTTGACCAATCCATCACTACGGTCACAGGCTTGTAGAAACAACTATTTGCTTTGCGCAATGTAAACACCATCCCATCCGGAAACGGGCGGGGTGGTTTTTGCATCAGCAATCCGTTCACGCATAACAGTGTAGTATTTTCTTAGACCCTCCAGATCAATTGACTCGCACATCTCAATTTGGCGCAAAGCCCCTTCCCAATCTTGAGCGCGATACGCCTTCAAGAATTGAGAATGGACAGATTCTAACTCCATAAACTCCGCTGACTTCTCTCGGGCCAGCAAGGTATAAATCCGAACGGTTTTATCTTTTCCCTGCACGCGGAGCAAATCTAACTCTAGAGCAGCGAAGTCAGGGATCGCAGCATAAGTGTTTTCTCCAATCAGAATATCAACTCCGTAGGTCTTCGTCTGCCCTTCAAGCCGAGAGGCCAAGTTTACCGTATCCCCCAAGACTGAATACGCAAACCGCTGGCGAGAGCCCATGTTTCCGACCGCTCCTGCTCCTGAATTGATCCCTATGCCAGCCCGCAGATCAACCGAGGAAATACCCTGCTGCTGCGCGATTTCTGAACGTCTTTGGTTCAGGGGCTCCAACGCGCTTTTCATGGCCAGAGCCGCAAGACACGCGTTACGCTCATGATTTGGATCATCAAGGGGGGCATTCCAGAAAGCCATCATGGCATCGCCCATATATTTATCAATTGTACCGCGATGCGCCATGACACGGTCCGACATAGGAGTAAGGAAATCATTCATCAACTGGATAAGTTCGTCGGGGCTCAACCGCTCGGCAATGCCGGTGAACCCTCGAATGTCTGTAAACATAACCGTAATGGGCCTGATTTCCCCCCCCAGACGCAACCGCCCGGGATGCTTGGTCAACTCTTGCATATATTCAGGAGAGATATAAAGACCAAAGGCTTGCTTGACGGCGCGCCGTTCAACCTCGGTCCGAATATAAGTCAGAAGGGCCGAGAGGAAGAAAATTACCAAGATCGTGGCAGAAGGATAAACCGGATCAATTAGAATCCCGCGATAGGCAAAAGCCCCAAAAGACAAGAAATTGACAGCCACTACAATTAAAATGGTAACAAGGCCAAGAAGTAACGCATTGACAAAAGGCGCAAGAATAATGGCCAACAAGGCAACAACTGCCGTAAAAATAAGCTCAGCAGCCCGCATCATTGAGAACCGCATCAGAAACCGACCATCTATGATTTGTTCAATAATGTTACGGTGGACGTCAACCCCGGGAATCTCATTGCCAAGCGGCGTTGCCCGCACATCTTTAAGCCCTATCGAACTGGTCCCCACAATGACAATTTTTCCAGCTATTTTTGAAGGATCAATAGACCGATCTAAAATTTTCCATGCCGGAATATATTTGTCGGGATCATAGGGGGAGAAATGAACATAGAAATAACCAGCCTCATCAAAGGGAATTTTATGTTCTCCTCGCTTAAGTAAAAAAGGATAAGAAAAGTAAGAGGCCTCACTTGCCTTAATCGCCCTGACTTGATGAGGGCTCTTAGGATCTCCAGCAATGCGGAGAGTTTCAAGAGAGAGAGAAGGATAAATGGTTTCTGGCAATGCTTTGCCGCGAATATCGGTTCCTTTGACAACAAATAACAGGGGAACTCGACGGATCACACCATCAAAATCAGGTCTTTGTCCAAAACTTCCGTTTCCAGCCGCCGCGCTTTCCAGTTTCAAAATATTGGTCGTCACACCGGCCGTATTGTAGAGCGTGTTTTTGAAGTTATCGGCCCCTTTGGCAAACATAATGGGTTTAGAAAGTACAGGTGCATGACGCGTGGCGTCCGAAGCATCTGTCCAAACAAACCCGGTTACAACATTCCCTGCATCAACAAAAGCCTTAGCCAAAATATCGTCATGATCCGGCAGTATTTCCAAAGCTTCTTTAACGTTGGGAGTCAGCACGTCCTGGGGAATTTTTCGCAGAAGGACGGATGGTGAGGTACGGTCTTCTTCTGCAAAGACGATATCAAAAGCAACGGCTTTCGCTCCCATAGCTTTCAGGCTGTCCACCAGAGCCGCCACATCGCTGCGTGGCCATGGCCACTGGCCCAATTTGTCATCCCGCAAAGAGGTTTCGTCAATATCGGCAATGATGACTTGATCGTTGCTTTCTCTAGGATAAAACTGATTGAAAGAGTCAAAAGCCAGATACCGCAAAGCCCTCACCCAATCATAATCTCTCTCGCGCACATAAAGGGCCCCCAACAACAAAGAGAGCAAAAGAACGGTATGAAACAAGCGGTTGGCAAGGATTAACTTAATCACTCAACGCTCCGTAAAGGCTCTATCCTTTAGACGCAAAAATGGTCTCATCAGATATTCGAGGATTGATTTTTTTCCGGTAATGATATTAACCTCGGCGACCATGCCAGAGGTAATTGGCAACGGATGTTCTGGGCTTCCCAGATAACTTTTATGGGTACGGACTTCGATTTCGAAAAAGACATCTCCCTTTTGCCCGTTGACGCTACTGGCCCCGACCCGCGAGACCTCTCCATCCAAATATCCGTAACGCGAGGAATCATACGCAGTCAGCTTCACTCTGGCCTTCTGACCGACTTTAAGAAACGCAATATCGCTTGGCAAAACCCGCGCTTGAACTTTCAGTTCGTCCCCGACCGGAACAATTTCTGCCAATTTCATCGCGGGCTCGACAACCCCGCCAACTGTTCTGATGGCAATGTTGTTGACAACCCCCTCAACTGGAGAGCGTATTTCAGCACGATCCACACGGTCTCCCATGCCTTTGAGACTTTCTTGCAGTCCGGCAAGTTCGGTCTCAACATTGTTTAATTCGCCCAAAGCCTGAGAGCGGAACTTGTCTTCCTGATCTTCTTTCTGTTTTTTGGCTGCACTAAGATCTGACTCGAGACCCGACTTTTTCTCCTGCGCTGCCCGCAAGGATCCATCGGCATCATTAAGTTCACGGCGAAGGCGTATTTCTTCAATTTGTGGCGCGGCCTTTTGCGCAACCATTTTAGAAGTAATTGCCAGTTCTTTCTGAATCAGAGAAATATTCTGACTGTCCCGCGCTATCTGCGATTTTGTTTCTTCTATCTGCGCACTCACACCCTCAATTTTATTTTCGATCATGTTGAGAGCGTTCTGGTATTCTTCCTGACGCGAGAGAAAAAGATTTTTTTCATTCTCGGCAATGTTGCCTGACCTATTATCTTTCATCTCATCAGGAATAACAAAGTCAGTTCCCTTGGCTTCCGCTTCGAGGCGGACCTTGCGCAGTGTCAGTGAGTAGAGTTTGGCTTCGGCTCCTTTTTCCTCGGATGCAAAAGCCACGTTTTTAAGACGCATCAAAACCTGATCCTTTTTGACCAGATCGCCTTCCTTGACCAGCAGTTCCTGAAGAATTCCGCCTTCTAGGGACTGAACGATTTGCGAATGTCGAGAGGGAACCACCTCACCGCTGCCCCGCGTGATTTCATCAACATGAGCAAAAAAAGCCCAGATAAAAAACAGAACAACCAATCCACAAACTGTATTCAAAAACACCAAGGAGGCTTGACGCGGAGAAGAAAAAGGAATGGCATCAAGGTCATCCATAAACGCTGCATCTTCGGGATACTTCGATTTCATTTGGGAACCTCAAATTTTCCTGATGAAAGAGCCGAAAGAACCTTGTCTCGCGTATCATCCATAAGCACGCGCCCGCCTTCAATCAGGATCAACCGATCAACCAGTGACAATAAAGACGCGCGGTGCGTGACAAGGATCAGAGCTTGATCCTCAATTTCACTGCGGATCACACGGGCAAAATGTTCTTCAGTCTGCATATCCATGGCATTGGTTGGCTCGTCGCAAACCAAAACTTTTGGCCT
>CAYZAR010000004.1:17284-25264 GCA_964476455.1 uncultured Micavibrio sp. | reverse complement strand
GCACAGCGTTGAGCTTCTCATAGGTCGCGTGTTTGACTTTGAGGTCTTCTAGGACCACCTCAATAATCCAGTCCACATCTTTCAAAAGGTCTAAATTATCTTCGAGGTTGCCACAGGTAATCAGGGCCGCATTTTTCGGGTGCATAAAAGGAGCCGGATCAGTTTTAAGCATCCGCTCTACCGCAGCAGTGGCAAGATTTTTATCGGGTAGTTTAATGTCGAGCAGGACAACAGGAACGCCCGCATTGGCAATCTGGGCAGCAATCCCTGACCCCATAACTCCTGAACCGATCACGGCAACTTTATTGATGGTCATTGTATTCCTCTTTGGTTGGCTTCCCATTCTCGTTTGAAGCTATTTTGCTTGTCAAACCAGTTGGCTGTTTCTGGACATATCCATGACATTACATCATAGGCGTTTTGATAGACCTGCATTAACTGACTTTCATGCCGTATAATTGGTTCAAGATGAGCAATTTTGTTCCGGTAACGCAACAAATTCTTTAATCGCGATTCTATATCTTGCCGTACGGGTCTCCCTAGCTTATTTCTGAAACATCTACGAATAGCTGGATGCCAGAGTGTCTGCTCGTAAGGAGCGTCTACTAAGTGAGTCCAGAATCCGAAGTTTAGCTCGGAAATCAGATCAGAAACATTATATCCTCCTGATTTGTTTTGAACTAATTTACCGACTGCCTTATCAAGTTGCTCCTTATGACTCCTGCGGAGGAGGTCCAAATCCGACATCCAATCGTTTTTTCCGAAATGAGTGGTTAGGCACCCGTGAAATGAGTTTCTGACCGTAACTTCCAAACCTGCCAAAAGAACATACAACTCTTTGCTGTAGGTAAGGTTCCGTGCATATAAAACAACGGCATCTACTCTCAATTCTTTTGAGAGAGCCTCATAGGTTTTCCACCTGTCTAACGAAAGTGCTTTTTTTAAAAACTCTGTCATTGTTCACGAAATTTTTTTGACATTTTGGTGATTTTTTAACCCTTTCGGCAACTCTTTCGGTTATACTAACTAGTGAAGGTCCCCGGATCGTCCTATGCTGGCTTGGTACCAGTACGACGCCGGGGCATTTTTTTATCTCGTTTTTTCTGATAGTTTTCTTTTCAGCCAAATTTCCTTGATTTTAAGTAAAGATAGAGTCGAGAGCAGATAACCCAAAACAGGGATGAAGGCATTTAGCCAAGGCAGGGGGCCACCCAGTGCCGACATATACACTCCGGCCACAAGGTAGGTGGCCCCGACAATAACTCCGCGTCGTGTCTTGGATGTTTCCCACGCTTTGTCGGTTTCAACCCGCGCATTACGCTCCAAAATTTGTTGAAGAGTTTCATCGGTCATGAGGCAGCATCTCTAAGAAAAAGCTGCACAGAGGAAAAGGCTACATCAATGTCTTGTGTACAGACGATTCGTTCTTTTCCCAACTCCTCCAGAAATTCATTAGCTTTTTGGTTGTTTGACAAAAAAACAATGGGTTTACCCTCTTTCATTGCTAGAGCAACTTCAGATAACGTCCCTGAATCAATACCACAGACAACCATAACATCGCTCGTGAGAGCGTTAATGTAGTTTCTTGCACTACCCATGTTTGTTACGATAACCACATCAGCATATTGGTTAGCGTCAGACTTGCTTTTGAAAGGCAAGATGCCAACAGTTTTTCCACCAGCTGCTTTTGCTCCTCTTAAACCCGCCTCCATAACTCCAGAGGAACGACCACCAGTCATGACCGTATAACCTGCCTTAGCACATAAGCCTCCTATTGTCTCGGCGTGTACGAGGTTCTCAGGAGTTGCTCCTTCTCCCGGGCCCATAATTCCAATGGTGGTTTCCATTACTTAAACCCTTTCCAAGACGATCGCCGTTCCTTGGCCGCCGCCGATGCACATCGTAGCGAGGCCATATTTCTTGCCTTCACGCTGCAGTAAAGAAGCAAGTTTTCCCGTTATCCGCGCGCCTGAGGCTCCGAGCGGATGCCCGAGAGCAATTGCTCCGCCATCCAAATTTACCTTGGCAGAATCTGTTCCCAGTTCCTTGAGCACCGAAAGTGATTGCGCGGCGAAAGCTTCGTTCAGTTCAATAATATCTATGTCTGCGAGAGTCAGGCCTGCCCGCTCCAACGCTTTTTTGGTGGCGGGAACCGGTCCAATCCCCATAATGTCAGCACCGCATCCGGCGGTGCTGACCGACAAAATACGGGCCAGAATAGGAAGATTGTGTTTTTTTGCATAATTTTCTGTTGTCACCAGAACAGCTGCTGCACCGTCTGTCAAAGGTGATGCTGTTCCAGCTGTTACACTGCCATTTTCATCAAAGGCCAGCTTCAGTCCGGCTAAAGTTTCAAGGGTTGTATCAGGCCGAATGCAGCCGTCTTCCTTGACATTTCCGATGGTTACAATTTCTGCTGCGAATTTTCCGTTTGTTGCCGCCGCCGCTGCCTTTTGCTGCGAAACTAACGCAAAGGCTTCTTGTTCTGTCCGCGAGATCCCATATTTTTTGGCCAGATTCTCAGCGGTTTCTCCCATGCCCATATAAGCAGCTGGATAGAGTTTTCCAAGGGCCGGATTTGGCATTGGGTTGAATCCACCCATGGGAATACGGGTCATGGATTCAACTCCTGCGCAAAGAAAGACTTCCCCTGCGCCCATCTGAGCATAGCCTGCTGCCATTTGAATGGTGGTCATGGACGATCCACAAAAACGGTTAACGGTGGCCCCTCCAACAGAGATTGGCAAGTCGGCAAGGTTTACGACAATACGGGCCAGATTGAAACCTTGCTCAGCTTCGGGAAAAGCACACCCCATCAAAACATCCTCAATGTCTGCGGGGATGACACCTGTTTCTTTCACCAGAGTCTTTACAACTTCTGCTGCCATATCATCGGGGCGCACTCCCGCCAACGCTCCTTTAGATGCAAAAGTAAAAGGAGAACGTTTGTAACCACAAATAACGATAGGGACGTGCATGAGGAAGACTCCTAAGGAAGAAATAAAGGGAGGGTAACCGAAGTATCTGAACGCATCATAAACTGGATTTCTGGATTTATCCAGCTCGCACACTCCATTTTTTCTGGTAAATAAAAGATCTTTGGAAAGTCTTTGACTTCGCGAAAGAAATCGTGCAATCAGACCTTAGAATTTTAAGATGGGAGACTATGGAATGGCTAAACACGCAACCGTTGCGGATCCTCGCGGATTAAAGCGCATTTGCATGAGCTGTGGCACGCGTTTTTACGATATGAACAAACGCCCGATTATCTGTCCGAACTGTGCTGTCGAGTTTACGGGCGAGATTAAAATCAAGAGTCGTCGCGGACGTCTTCCAGCAAGCGAAATTGCATCCGAAGGTCAAATATCCGAGGAAACCGAGGCAGAGGTCGAAGTCGAAGACGAAATTGAAGACGATGCCGAGGCTGAGACTGTTAGCCTTGAAGAAGTTGAAGACGATTCGGACGTTGATGAGGACGACATTGAACTTGACGATGCAGATCTAGATGATGATATGGAAGACCTAGATGAAGACGAAGATCTGGATGAAGACTTGGATGTCGATGTTGATGAAGACGAGAAATAATCAGGTCTTTGCATCATGACTCTTTGTGCAGACGATCAGATTCGGGGAACTCTTTTGACGGTTCTCGTTGTTCTTCCTTCGTCTGTAACCGATTCTGGAATAGTTGATGCCGCCTCTCTTTTAGAAGACCAAGCTATTTCTACGTCGTGGGAAAGAACCCCAAGTAAAGATTGGTCGTTGCTCTGGTTGGTTGATTTCAAACCTTCGGCGAAAGTGTTGGCTGCGCGAATTGGTAAGAAGATTGGTCTAGAGGTCTTCCCGACCAACATAACAATTGCTCCAGTACCTGATGTGAATTGGCTTGAGGAATCCTACAAACAGTTTCCTCCCTTTGTAGTTGGTCCATTTTTTATTTATGGCAGCCATTTTGAGGGTATTCCCCCAAAGGGGAAACTTCCCCTTTTGATTGATGCAGCGACAGCCTTCGGTTCTGGAGAACATGGCACGACGAAAGGTTGTCTGGAGGCCCTTGCCAAACTTGAATATGAAGGGGTGAGGCCAAAACGTGTTCTTGATATGGGGACGGGGTCCGGCATTTTGGCCATTGCGGCCTATCGTTTGTGGAAAAAACCCGTTCTTGCGATTGATAATGACCGTGAGGCAACACGAGTTGCGGTTCGCCATCGTCGCATTAACGGGATTCCTGCTGGAGAAAAAGGTATGTCTTGTGCCAGCGGAAACGGGTATCAAGCACGTCAGGTTAAACAGGCAAAGAAATTTGACATCATCATTGCCAATATCCTTGCCGGACCTTTGATCGAGATGGCTCCGAGCCTTGCAGCCAATCTGGCTAAGGGAGGTATTGCGGTTCTCTCTGGATTGCTCACCGCACAAGAGGCAGACGTTTTCGCCGCTCACAAGGCTGTTGGTTTGAAAAAGAAGGAGCGCATCATCCATGATGACTGGTGCACGCTCATCCTCGAACAGAAAACACAAGACTGCTAGGTTTTGGCGTTAAAGAAATTAAGGTCTCCGGTATAAGATGCTAGCAATGTTTCCAACTTTTCGGCTGGGATAGGGCGGCTATAGCGATAACCTTGTACTTCGTCACATCCTTCTGAAATCAAGAAGGTCTCGTGTTGCTCAGTTTCAACCCCTTCGGCGATAACTTTGAGGTTGAGGGAGCGGCCCAGTCCAATAATGGTCTTGGCGATTGCTGCATCGTCTGAATTATTCAGTGCGTTGCGAATGAAGGATTGGTCGATTTTGAGTCGATCAATCGGGAACTGACGAAGGTACGATAAAGAAGAATATCCTGTGCCAAAGTCATCAATTGCCAACTCTACGCCAAGAGAGTGCAGTTGCTTAAGTTTGTGGATGGTTTGTTGAATATCTTCCATAAAAGCACTTTCCGTGACCTCAAGTTCAACCAAGTGCGGGTTAATTCCGCTTTCGTCAAGCACGGAGCGGGTAAATTCGACTAAGTCACTTTGTTGGAACTGTTCTCCCGAAACGTTGATAGCTATACGGATTTCTTGTCCGGCATCATGCCATTTCTTGGCTGTGGCACAAGCTTGACGCATAACCCATTCCCCAATTGGCACAATCAAGCCTGATTGTTCGGCAACTGGAATAAATTCAGCCGGAGAAATGAACTTCCCGCCTTCTTTGCTGCTGTCGGGTTTGAACCAACGGATCAAAGCTTCTGCCCCAATGATGCGACCGGACCGCAGATCCAACTGAGGTTGGAAGTATAAGGTTAGCTGATTCTGTTCGAGAGCGTTTCGCAAGTCACGCAGCATTTGGAAGCGCGCTTGAACGGCTTTGTCAAAATCTTCGAGATATTCACGAATGCAATCGCGCCCATCTTCTTTGGCTCTATTAAGGGCGATATAGGCATTCTTCAAAACTTGATCAGGGTCAATAGCGTCATCTGGAAAGGTCGCTACTCCTATCGAAGCGCGAATTTGGAAATTTTCATTAAACACCTTAAAAGGATCCGCAATAATAATGCTTCGAACCTTTTCTCCAACATCTCTTGTTGTAAGGACACCTGCGGCAAGAGGCATAGTAATGACATATTCGTCTTCTCCAGTTCTTGCAATGACTGCGGATTCTGGCAGTGCGGCTCTAAGGCGCTTTCCAACACCCATCAAAATGGCATCGCCAACATTGTGTCCCATTGAATCGTTGACATCTTTGAAGTGGTCCAGATCAACGGCCACTACAGCCAATCGCGTGATGCTAGCTTCGTTACCTCCAGAAACCCTTACATAATCCGCAAGTTTCTGGACAAAAAGAGTCCGGTTTGGAAGACCAGTCAGCGTATCGTAATAAGCCAGTTTATGGATCTGGCTCTGCGCGGCACTTTTGATTTGGCGGAGGTTTTTTGCATTTTGTTTGATGAGTTCTTGTGCTGATTCGACCGCTCCTCCTACTTCATCGCGGGGATCATAAGGAGAGCGCAAAATATTAGGAGTCTCAGGATTTGCAGAAGCCAGTCTCAAATTGTCACGTAAGAACAAAATAGGCTCCAGAAGCCATTTTCCTAACGCAATCATTAAGACAGTTGTAACAAAGGCGGAGAGTAAGAACATGATAACAATATTCTGACGAACGTACAATGCAACGTTGTCTACAACGCGAGCAGCATCAAGTCTCGTCACGATGAAGTAAGGGCGGCCATTTAACTCCCCGGGACGAAAAACAGCCTCATAGTATTTCCCATCAGCACTACGGTAAGATTTTGTCAGGTCAGCTTCGGAACGAAGAATAGTGACAACTGGTTCTCCACTCATAGTGAGAAGTTGGTAGTCCCGCGAATAGATCGTGAGCCCTTCAATTTGGGTATAGGCGATCAATCTTCCTTGCTGGTCGCTGGAAAAGGGAGGGGTTAAAGAATCGGAAATTGTGTTGTCAATAAGTGGAGCAATGCTAGTGCGGGCGTTTTCTCTCAGTTCTTGTAACTGTGTTTGTTCGTAATCTTTTAGAGTCAAAGCAAGAAGGCTGGCCTGAACAGTCATAATGGTCAAGAAAACAGCCATAACAATCCGCCAACTGAGGCGGCTTCGCCATATCTGCGAAGACATTGAGGTTTCCCCCTCCTTGGAGAAAGACAAACTTAGAAAACCAAATTTACGAGTCATTCTTTCTGATACCGGAACTGATGTAGAAAATAAATCCGTTGAGCTGTTCATTGTTGTCTAATTATCCCCAAACGACCACGGGGAGGGCAACTCCTTCCCGAACACATACTTTCAGAGTATATGCATTGGGGTTAATACTTCGTATAAAACTAATATAAAATTTGAGGTTCTTTTTTCTTTATTTTCGAAGACTCAAAGGATTTCTCGGAATCGGATAGGCTGTCCAACGGGAGCGTTGAGCAATTCGTCATCTCTCATAACCAAATGTCCCCGAATGATGGTCATGACTGGCCATCCTGTTACTGTTTTTCCATCAAAGGGGGTCCATCCACACCGAGATTTTTGCTGGGCGTTCGTAATAGTTTTTTCTTTCTGAAGGTCCACGATGGTAAAATCGGCATCGTACCCTTTGGCAATTCTCCCCTTTTCTGCAATTTGGTGAACACGGTTGGGGCCATAACAGAGCAGATCGACCAAGCGTTCAAGGGTCAGGCGGCCTTCATGCACATGATTAAGCATAATGGGGACCATTGTTTGAACCCCGGGTGTTCCGCTAGGACTTGCCGGATAGGTTTTTGCCTTTTCTTCGAGTGTATGTGGCGCGTGGTCTGAACCCAAAATGTCAACGGTTCCATCCGCAATTCCTTGCCAAAGAGCGTCTTGATGGTGTTTCTCACGAATGGGGGGGTTTTGCTGAGCCTTGGATCCTAAAGTCTGGTAGCATTCTGGCGCATGGAGAGTCAGGTGATTGGTCAAAACTTCAACGGTGGCAATGTCTTTGTTTTGGGCAAGGAAAGCGATTTCTTCTGCTGTGGTGATGTGCAGGACATGAACTTTGCGACCGTATTTTCTAGCAATGCGAATAAGCCGCTGTGTTGCTGAAAGGCAGGATTCTGATGATCTCCAGATAGGATGCAGACAAACATCCGTACTATCGCCCAGAATGCTAACCTTGTTTTGATTCATGATGAGTTCGTCTTCGGCGTGGACCGCAACAATACGGCGTCCATGGGACAAGATAGCCTCAACTTCTTCATCGGTAGCTGCGAGCAAATCTCCGGTGCTTGCTCCCATGAAGATTTTAACTCCGCAGACACCTTTCAAATTTTCCCACTCTCCAAGTTGGGCAGCATTGCCTGCTGTTCCACCTAAGTAAAAGGCATAATCGGTCCACGCGGCACGAGCAGCGCGATTTAGCTTGTCCTGAATAGCTTCGGGTGTGGTCGTTAACGGGTTGGTATTGGGCATTTCAAAAACAGCGGTTACTCCACCCATCGCGGCGGCCATCATGCCGGTTTCAAGGTTTTCC
>CAYZAR010000004.1:9699-17274 GCA_964476455.1 uncultured Micavibrio sp. | reverse complement strand
AGAACGTGCAAACCAGTGCAGTTGATGGCCGTGAGGGCTTGCCCCGCTGAAAAGGACCCAAAGGCTGCGATTTTCCCTCCCCGAACTCCAATATCGGTTACCAATCGTCCGGCAGGCAGCATGACGGTTCCGTTTTTGAGAACCAGATCGTAACGGTCTAGGGAGGTAGCCATTTTCAAACTCCTTGATGTTGAGATGGGGTACGTTACCTTGTTTTGGAAAAAATGCAAAGATGCTTGCGGTTGGCCCAAACAGGATTTAGTCTGGTTTCCTTAACTTACCAACTACTAGATGAGCAGAGTATGTCGATTATCAAGCTGTATAACACCTTGACCCGTCAAAAAGAGGATTTTATCCCTCTTATTTCCGATCATGTCCGCCTGTATGCCTGTGGCCCTACGGTTTATAACTATGCCCATATTGGTAACGCACGCATGGCGGTTGTGTTTGATTTGTTGGTAGGGCTTTTGCGCTGCGTATATCCCAAGGTTACCTACGCTTCAAATATCACGGATGTGGATGACAAAATCATGGACGCTGCCACAGAAACAGGTGAGCCAATAGAAGCCATTACGCGCAAATATGAGAGGATCTATAACGAGGATCTTGCGGCACTGGGTGTTAAAAAGCCTGATATTCAGCCCCGCGCTACCGAGCATATTCCCGAAATGATTGCTCTTATAGAAACCCTTATCGCGAAGGGGCATGCTTACGAGAAAGAGAGTCATGTCTTGTTTAGCGTTCCCTCTTTTCCGGCCTATGGCGGGTTATCGGGCCGCAGTCGTGAAGATCAGATTGCTGGGGCGCGGGTTGAAGTCGCCCCCTATAAAAAGGATCCTGCTGATTTTGTTCTATGGAAGCCTAGCACACCAGATCAAGTGGGGTGGGAGTCTCCGTGGGGACGTGGACGACCTGGTTGGCATATAGAGTGTTCAGCTATGTCTGAAAAACACCTTGGCTTGCCGTTTGATATTCACGGCGGGGGGGCGGATCTTAAATTTCCCCACCATGAAAATGAAATTGCTCAAAGTTGCTGCGCCCATGACAGTGAAGAAAACATGGAGGGTTTTGCTAAGTACTGGATCCATAATGGCTTTGTGACCGTTGAGGGAGAAAAAATGTCAAAATCTCTTGGCAATTTTACCCTGACTCATGATTTGTTGACGAAAGGAATTAAAGGGGAGGTTATTCGCTTCACCCTTCTTTCTGGACATTACCGCCAGCCACTGGACTGGACGGTAGAAGGCTTGCACCAAGCACAGCGGACATTGGATCGTTATTATAACATTTTGCACGAACTGAAGAATGTTCCGGTGGTAGAAGTGCCAGTTTCCGAAGGCCTCATGGAGGCTCTTGCCGATGATCTTAATACACCTAAAGCCTATGCGGAACTTAACGTCTTAGCCAAGGTAGCGGCTGAGGAGAAGACATCTGCCACAAAGTCTGCTTTGTTGCGAGGGGGAGCTCTTCTGGGTGTTTTGCAGCAAGATCCTGCAGAATGGCTTGGTTACAGTGGGGGGGCGGATACAGAGAATAAAGAAATTGAAGCCTTGGTTGAAGAACGTCAAGCCGCTCGGGGGACTAAAGATTTCAGGCGGTCTGATGAAATTCGAGACGAATTGGCGCGACGAGGAATTATCGTTGAAGATTCGGCCGAGGGCCCTAAATGGCGCAGGATTTAGTTAAAACGCCTGCAAGACCTGAATGAAATGGTACTTGCTGGCCAAGGGAGCTCCAGAAATTGCGGTTCCGGATGCGGTGGTGATTTGCAGGCAACCTGATTTTTTGCCGTTAATTAGTGCTGCGTTAATTGTCGAGGTTGCAGAGTAAGTTCCTGTGAATTTATCAAATGTTGCGGCAACTACAACGGGTGGTGAGGTTGAGCTGTCATGAAGATTAAGCAACACATTCAGTCTTGAACAGAGCTCAAGAGAAATATTGGGGAGAATAGCTAAGAGATCTGGTGCTGCAGTTCCAACATCAGTTAAACTGACACTGCCAGAAAACCCCCAGTTTTCGCCACTATTCACTCCAGCGACTGGAATTTCCCAATCTATCCCTCCTCCATCAAAAGCAAAGACCTTACAAGAATCAGAGATACATCCCCCATTGGCGTATCCCGCAACTACTGTGTTTTCAAAGCTGATTTGTGTACTTGATGCCCCTTTAAGGCGGAGGCGAGAAACTGTGTCGGCAAAGCGAGTTCCCGCATCAATAATCTCGGAAGCCTGCAATTTATAGCGTTCTTCAGATAACCCCTTTGTTCCTGTAGCTTGGCGGGAAATTGCGTAAGACAGCGCGGCAAACAATACGACGATCATTAAGATCATCAACAAACCAGAACCACGCTGAGAAGGGGAGTAAATGTGCCTCATCCCAGCGAGTATAGATTAAAGATTGGGATTGTTCTAGGTACGAATTAAAGACCGAAATTCTTCAAAATGACTCTCGGGGATGTGAACTGATATGGTTTCAATTCCGTGGGTGGCAAGGGTTAGAAGCACCTCCCGCCCTGCGCCGATCTCAATAGTATCAAGAATGCCAATTCCTAGAACAGGCCGCGCCAAAGGTACTTTGGAGGCTATATTCTTTTCAACATTCTCGCGTTTTTGACGAACCGGCTCGCTCATTTCGGCAAGGGTTCGAATTTGTCCTTCTGGGGTAAACCATTCATAGGCGAACAAATATTCTCGCCAACTCGCAACAATCGGAGCTAAATCGACTGTGACAGTGATAAACTGCCTCTCCCGTCCTTTGATTGATGGGTTGTCTGTGAACGTAGGAGAAGGTGGGGAGTCTTTTTCGTGTGACATGGTGTTCTTATGGGCGTTCTCGCTGGACTTTTCTGCCGTTCAGTCTATAAGGAGAAGGCAAAAAAAGTCTTAAGAGTCTATCTAGGGCGAGTTTTATTATGATAAATACAAAACCTCAAATTATCTCTGTGCCCCATACTGTGAGTGGGGTCAAGTGCAACGGTGGCAGTTCTTCGCTTGGTCATCCCGCTGTTTTCTACCAATTTCCCCAAAACGGTGAGGTTGCTTGTCAGTATTGCGGTCAGCATTTCAGACGGGATTTGTAAGTCTCAAACGTTCTTAACTTTGCGTTAAACCTCTCGCCTTTATAATGGATGGGTAACGTGCTAAGGCGCAGGATGACGTCTTGAATTGAAATACGCCCCAGAAAGGGGGTTGTCAGCATATGTCCGAAATCCCAATGACTTCTGTTTTGATGACCCGCTTGCTCGGGCTTAAGTCGCCGCAGGGTGGTGCTGTGCCAGTTTCTTCTGCCGCAGGGGGTGACAAATCTTCTGTAACCAGTCAAAATGGACCCGCCGTATTGTCGGCAGACCAAACAACCCTATTCGTGACTTCGTTGAACAAGACTTCGCAAAATTTACAAACAGTTTTTGACGCACTCGGGCGGAGTTTAATAACCCTGCAAGGGGCGCGAGATGCTGCGAATAATGTAATAGGCATATTGGAAGAAGCGGGTGGCATTACCGTTCGGGCGCGGGATACGTTGCGCACTTCAGCCGGGTACGAGGGAAACAAAGATCGTTTAGCCGAATTAGAAGATCGCTATTCTGCCGTGCTTAAGAAGTTGGATGGTGCTGTTGATAAAGCATCAGTGCAAGGGGTTAACCTGCTCAAAGCAGATACGTTGACCACGGTTTTTGATACCGAGGGGAAATCTACGTTAGTAACGCAAGGGTTTGATGTGACGGCCAAGGGCCTCGAAATGCGTGCGCCAAGGTTTTCTTCGCTGGAATCGGTTCAGGATTCTCGCATTGACGTGATGAATGCGATTGATATAGCAACAACCTTGCGTAATCAGATTTCATCAGATGTGATGTTGCTGCAGACTCGCCAAGAGTTTTCAGAAAATGCTATTGCGGCAATGGCGAGTGGATCTGAACATATTCAACAAAACAATTTGACGGATGAAGCTGCAAATTTGTTGGCTTTGCAAATTCGTCAACAATTGAGTGAAACAGAATCCCCCCTTGCTTCAGAGGCACAAAGTCATTTGTTGCGACAGTTTTTATAGCTGGCTGTGGTGCTAGTTTTTCTAAAGGAGACTTCCTGAGTATGGCCCTGATTATTGATCTCAAACCAGGCGAAAAAATTCTGATTGGCACAACGGTTATTACTAATGATGACCAGCGGACTCGTTTGCATATCGCAGGTGAAGCTCCGATTCTGCGTGAAAAAGATGTTATGTTTGAAGAACAAGCTGACACGCCGTGTAAGAAGGTATATCTTTTGGTTCAGTGTATGTATTTAGCGCGTAACCCGCGCGAGTATCACCCAAAGTATTTCGAGATGCTCAAAATGATTCAAGCGGCGGCTCCGTCAACAGCGGTTTTTTTTATGAGAATCAACGAACAAATAATCCAAGGGCACTACTATCGGGCGTTAAGGGAAGCCAAAGACTTGATTGTTCACGAACAGGAGTTGCTGGCGAATGTCAACGCAGCCTCCCTCTAAACCGACTGTTCATGGTAAAGCGAGCGCAAATTACGGTGCGCGTGCGAAAGCCTTTGCGGGGGGACGTGAGCTGGAAGCGCAGGCCTTGCTAAAAGCCGCACGGATGCTTCAAGACCTTCAAAATAACTGGGATAAGAGAACGGCGGGGGGCATAGAAGAAACTCTCAAATTTAATCGTCAAATCTGGGTCTTGTTCTATGACAACGCACAGAAACCGAATACAGCAGCAAATGTGTCGGTGGCTCCTCCGTTGCGAACGAACATCATCAACTTGGCCAGTTTTGTTTTTAAGCGTTCGGTGGATATTTTGGCGGACCCCACTCAGGATAAGCTTAGCATTCTTATCAACATCAACCGAGAAGTGGCGGCTGGTTTGATGACTCACCCTTTGCCAGTGCCGGATTCAGGTCCTTCATCAGCATAAGGCATAGGCGATCATCAATCGGGCGCATTTCTCCGGTTGAAAGGTTTTCTCGTTCAAAAACGACACCGCTCCCATCTGGTAAATACCCGAGACGTATATAAAGTCGCTGGGCTGTCCCGAAATTCTTTGTAACTCCGACACCAATTCCTATGGCGGTGGCTTGGCTGGATAGGGCTTCTTCTTCGCACGCTTTGACAAGAGCCTCGCCAATGCCTTGGCGACGAAAATAGGTATGGACAAAAAGATCCTGAATTTCGGGAATACCTAGGTGGCGAAAGGGAAAATATTTTGGAAATCGGTTAAGGTGAACGTAACCAGCCAAATTTCCCTGTTCCCAAGCCAGAAAAACACGGCGTTTTCCTTCTTGCTGTTCGGCCCAACTTTGCTCGAAGTAACCAGTTTCAGAAACATGGCCCTTGGTCAGCTCAATCAAGGCTGGAATATCAGCTTGAGTCAGAACGGTAATGGAACAACTTTCCTTCATGGCACGTTAAGCAAAAGCGTGAAAGGAAGAAGGGGGCGTGGAGAAACGACCTTTTGGTGTGTAAAGCTGTGGGTCTTCCCGCAAAGGGGAAGGGGAGACCTGCACAGCAGCGGCAGGCCCCACAGCTTGCACAGCGTGAGAGGTCTGCGGAGGAACAGCATGGACGTCAAACTTGTTCGAGATAGCTTTTATTCTCATGGCCATAGTCTAACACAAGGCCTGACCAGAACGCAAAATTGCCTCGGCCTCTTGGGTATATGATCCGTTTGCTTCATGCAAAACCAGTCCGTAATGTAGAGAGGATGGGGTTTTCCGGTCTTTGATAGCCCGAATAATAACACGCTTGGCGGGAACTCCGGTGCGAGGCCAAAGAGGGATAATATCAATAGCTCCAAATTTTTTTCCTAAAGCACGCAGGATGCGGTCTGTCCCTGAGGCTGGATAAATCATGGTAAAACTTCCCCCTGATTTAACAAGGCGATGCGCGGCCTTGATCCAATCTTCCAAACTCAAATCGTCCTTTTGGTGGCCAAGGGCTCCGGCACGAAGAAGATCTGGTGAAGGCGTATGACATCCGGCTTCTAGGTAAGGAGGGTTAACAATGATGTGGTCAAAAAGCGGTTTAGGTTGATCCGTCTGATAGGTACGAATGTCACAACAGACAAAACTGGCTCGCGCCTCGCAGGCATTGAGTAGGGCGTTTTGAATAGCCAAGTCGCAATAGGACTGTTCCCACTCCACACCTGTCAAGCTGGCATCTTTGACCCTCCACAAAACACATAATCCTGCCCCGCCGACACCACATCCAGCGTCTAGGATATGGTCTTCAGCTTTCGCGGGACACGCAGCAGCAAGACAAACACTATCAAGAGAGGTTCGAAATCCGCCACTGGCCGGTTGCCAAAGGCAAACTTTTCCGTCAAGAACATGAATTTGTTGAGGTGATGGGTCCATTTTCTTTCTTTACCTGAAAAACCGCGAAGATATAAGGGTTTTTGCGTATCTTGGCTTTTGCAGATAACTCGGCTATAACCCACTCATGATTCAGTGTGCTGCTGCCGAAAAAGCCGTATCTTCGACTTCTCCGCTTGAGGAACTCTCAGCGGTGCTGGGGGAGGATATGCGTTCGGTTAACACCCTCATCTTGGCGCGGATGCAGTCAGACGTGGCCTTGATTCCGCAACTAGCCGGATATTTAATCGCGGCGGGTGGGAAAAGAATTCGACCTCTTATGACCTTGGCCTCCACACGTTTATTTGATGACGAAACTTCGCGGCCCTTTCGTCTTGCTGCGGCGGTTGAGTTTATTCACACAGCTACTTTGCTGCACGATGATGTTGTTGACGAAAGCGACCAGCGGCGTGGTCAAGCGGCTGCGAATAGATTGTTCGGCAACCAACCGAGTGTCTTAGTAGGAGATTTTCTTTTTTCCCGCGCCTTTGAATTGATGGTGGAAGATGGCTCAATTGAGGTTCTTGGTATCCTTTCTCGTGCGGCTTCGGTGATTACTGAAGGTGAAGTTCTGCAACTTTCTATTCAAAACCGCTTAGAAACTACATTGGATCAATATTTATCCGTGATTGCTGCGAAGACAGCGGCTTTGTTTGCTGCGGCGTGTGAAATTGGACCTGTTATTGCTGGAGAGTCGCCGGAAATGAGAGAGGCTCTTCGTGGGTATGGCCACAATCTTGGCATGGCGTTTCAGATTGCTGATGATGTTTTGGATTATCAGGCCAATCCTGATGAGCTGGGAAAGTCGCTGGGCGATGATTTCCGCGAGGGGAAGCTAACGGCTCCAGTTCTTTTTGCTCTTGCCGAGGCGGATCGGACCGAAAAACTCTTCTGGGAGAGGACGTTTCAGAATCGGGATGTCAACGAAAGTGACTTGTTTAAGGCTCAAACTCTTATTTTGCACCATCATGCGGATCAAGCCGCCTTTAATTTGGCGCGGTCCTACGTGGACAAGGCTATTGAGAGCTTGGCTCCCGTCCCCCATGGAAAAATCAAATCTCTTTTGGTGGAGCTGGCAGGCTTTGCCTTGACTAGGTCCAGCTGAAAAGAGTCTTTACAAAAAAGCAAAAAAGAGCAATTTTCAGGTCATCTTTCCAGAACTTCTTGGAAATCGGAGTATAGCTCAGCTTGGTAGAGCACTACGTTCGGGACGTAGGGGCCGGAGGTTC
>CAYZAR010000004.1:0-9599 GCA_964476455.1 uncultured Micavibrio sp. | reverse complement strand
AAATCCTCTTACTCCGACCAAACGTTTAACGAGAGAGGGGGAAGGATTTGAACCTCCTCTTTTTTCAGACAAGCGCAACACGAGTGTTGCGCAGGGTTCAAATCCTCTTACTCCGACCAAACGTTTAACGAGAGAGGGGGAAGGATTTGAACCTAACGACCTTCAGTTTTCCAATAAGCTTCTTACTTGTGCGCAGTCGCGGCTGATTTGAGCTATGAGGGCATCAAGGCCTGCAAATTTTTCTTCATCTCTGATTTTCTTAACCACGCGAATATGAAGTGTTTTCCCGTATATGTCTCTTGAGAAATCAAGAAGATGGACTTCAACCAAAGCAATTTGGCTTTCAAACATAGGACGAATGCCAATATTGGTTGCGGCTTTGTGCCAGTTGGCTTCCCCGTCAATCCGTACCCATGTTGCGTACACGCCGTAAGCTGGATGAATGGTTTCTCCTAAGGCAATATTGGCGGTGGGGTATCCCAATTCCCGCCCGCGCTGGTCTCCCTTTACAACTGTTCCGATAATCTCCCAATTCCAGCCAAGTAATGCGTTAGCCTCATCAATATGACCAGATTGCAACAAGCCTCGGATCCGTGTAGCAGAGTACACCGCGTTTTGGGCATCTTTGAGAGGATCAACAACGGTGCATTTGAATCCAGCCTCACGCAGAGTTTCAACCGATCCGCTTCGATTCTGACCAAACCTAAAATCGGAGCCCATCACCAAAAATTCAGCCCCTAATGCTTTTCGCAGAATGTTGTCCATAAAAGTATCAGCTTGCAAATGTGCTATGGTCCAGTTGAAGGGGAGAATGAAAACAATCTCGGCTCGCGCAGCTTGGAACCGCCCGAGTTTTGCGGCATAAGGGGTTACGCGGAACGGGGCATCATCAGGCCGGAAGACACGGCGGGGATGGGGTTCGAAGGTTAAAATGCCAAAAGGTCGCCCAAGGTCATTTGCTCGGTTTCTGGCGACTTCTAACAAGGCTTGGTGTCCGCGATGAACAGCGTCAAAATTGCCAATGGCGATGACGGCACCGCGAAATTCGGCAGGAATCGGTTGGTCGAAAGGATCAAGAGTTACAATCTTCATGGCTCACCCTTACAACATACTGGCTTGTTCGCCAAGACTATGTGTTGCTTTCCGCAAGAGCCAAAGTAGGCATCACAGAAACTGAGGCCGGAACGGGGTGAAGAGGAGACTTTACTGGCCCATCGGGGGTAAGTAGGTCGGTTTTCTCGCGGATAGCCTTTAGCAAGGCTGCAATAACGCCTTCATCCAGCGTATCAAACCTTGATTCCAGAATATTTGCCATTTCGGTAAGGGGCTTGTCTTCAAGGCCAAGGGGGAGAGGGTCAAGGCCAATAGTTCCAAGAACTTGTCCCAAAGCGTTTTGCCCCTCCGCATAGGCGCGGTGCAATCGCGCACGCGTTAGAATCTGATCCATCTCGGCACTGAGTAGATATCCTTCCGCTAAAAGATGCGAGTTTTCTTGGCGAGTCTGGTAATATTCGACAATTCGGCGATTTACCCCCATTGTCTTTTTAAGTAAATCATAGTTTTCCCGTGCGAGATCGTAGCGAAGCGTGGAAAGATTCATCTGGGTTATGATCCCTGCTACAACGGCCATGCGCTGCATATCGGCAAGTTTTTGACGGTTTTCCGCCTGTTCAAGACGAACTGGCAAAGTGAAGAGTTTTACCAAATCTCCTGTCAGACTAACCGCTCCGCCTTCCCAGACACTATCTTTCAGGAAGGAATTGCTATCGTAATGCGTTCCCATCATGGCTGAAAGGCCTGGGAATGTTTCCATGACTGCCGTGCGGGGACCTTGTGCAGCAATGCGCCGAATCAAAGTTTGTTCTCGCATATCAGGGCGCAGCAGAAGAGCAAGAACCTCAAGATCGGCACGGTCTGTTTTGAGCTTGGGCAGGGATCCTGCTGCCATCACGTCACCCTCTTGGGCTGCAAGACGGAAGGGGAAATCCGGCGGAACGCCAATAAGAGCCGCTAACTCAGCTTTGGCGGTTGCCAAACTTTCCCGTTCGGCCAGTAAATCGCGGAGCGTATCGTAGAGCCGTTTTTGGAGAGCCAGAAGAGGACCGATTTCTGCGCCGCCTTTTCTCGTTTCTTCTTCTTCAAGGCGACGAGCCATATTGTGAGCTTGCTGCGTCAATCCTGCAATATGATCATCAAGAACTTGTGCGCTAACGGCCCGCCAATAGGCAAAGCGAATATCTTGCGCCAAGTTTTGCACAACGTGCCGTCTTCTCTCTAATGCTGCGCGTTCTTGATTCGAGGCGGCACGCGTTTGAGCGTAAGACAATCCTGCATCAAGTAAATTCCAACTTAAATCTAGCGAGGCAGTTTGACGGTAGCGGTCTTCGAAAATAGAAGAAGGTAAGGTTTCGGTTCCACTGGTTGCTCCATCGGCCGAGATTATTTCAGGGTTATCTCGACCAAGATAAGTCCCTTTGGCTGTTAAACTTGGGAGCATTTGAATCCGTTTCAAACTTACGTCACCCGAGGCAATCATTTCCTCGCCGATGGCTACACGGTGGGCAATATTGTACTTAATACCACGTGCCATGGCATCGTAAAGCCCAATAGGAGCTTCTATCTTTTCGTTTTTTCCAGAAAAGAGAAGGCTCAAATCTTCTTTCAGATTCTGCGCTTGCTCTTCGAGGCTGATGGGTTCGCTTGATCCTGAGCAGGCGGCCAAAGGCCCAGCCAGAGCTGTGCAAACCAAAAGAACACGAATCGTGGAGGCGGAAGAAAATTTCACGGCGGATTTTGTATTTTAATAATGACAACGAATCAGAGAATTCTGCAGGGGTAGTCTCTCAAATTTGTAGATTGAAGTCAAACGCCTGTGGATAATATTGTGAATAAGTTTCAATTTGCTCCATTAAAATCTCTTGGTCTTAAGACATCTTTCCTGTACAAACGAAAGAGCCATGACTGATCTGTCTCCACATTGCTCTGCCCCGTCCTCTGTTCGTTACCTGCTCGGCCTTTGTGCGGCGATTGGGCATAGTATTTTAGGAATTTTACAGTCGTTAGGAAAAATAACGGCCTTTGCGGGGCAGGTTTTTGGGCATTTATTTTTGCCTCCCCTTTTCTTGCGTCATGTTTTCAAACAGTTCCTAGATATTGGTTACTATTCTCTTCCTGTCGTGGGCATGACGGCTTTGTTTACGGGCATGGTGTTGGCTCTTCAAAGTTATACGGGATTTTCACGTTTTAACGCCGAGAGTGCTATTGCCTCCGTTGTCGTTCTCTCCATTACCCGCGAGCTTGCCCCTGTTATGGCTGGATTGATGGTGGCAGGCCGAGTTGGGGCTTCGATTGCTGCTGAAATTGGGACCATGCGCGTTACAGAACAGATTGATGCTCTCTCGACCCTATCAGTCAATCCTACAAAATATCTGGTGGTTCCTCGAGTCATTGCTGGAACGTTGATGTTGCCCGTTTTGGTTTTGGTTGGTGATATTATCGGGGTCTATGGCGGGTATGTTGTTAGCATCCATATTCTTGATTTCAGCCCTACAAACTACCTCACCCAAACATGGGATGTGCTTGAGCGCATTGATGTTGTTTCTGGTCTTGTGAAGGCGAGTGTTTTTGGTTTTCTTGTAACATTGATGGGCTGTTATCACGGGTACCATTCAGATCGTGGCGCCCAAGGCGTTGGTGCGGCGACAACGAATGCCGTTGTTTCCTCTTCTATCATGATTTTGATTTTCAACTATATTCTAACTCAGGTTTTCTTTTCATGATGGCTCCTGCCAAGATTCAACTTACTGCGCTGGTCAAGGCTTTTGGACCTAAAAAGGTTTTGCAAGGGGTTGATCTTTTAGTTCCCGAAGGAAAATCAATGGTCATTATCGGCGGCTCGGGAACGGGCAAGTCCGTTATGCTCAAATGTATTCTAGGTCTTATTCATCCTGACAGCGGGTCTATTTTGGTTGACGGGGCGGAAACCTGCGGGGTAAAGGGATCCGAGCGAGATGTCTTGATGAAAAAATTTGGGATGTTGTTTCAGGGCGGCGCGTTATTTGATTCTCTCCCCGTATGGGAAAACGTTGCGTTCGGTCTTATTCACGGCAAACATATGCCTAAAAAAGAGGCGAGAGAGATCGCCATTGAAAAGCTCAAAGCTGTTGGACTTGGGGCTGCGGTGGCTGGCTTGCTTCCTGCGGAACTTTCTGGCGGAATGCAAAAGCGGGTTGGGTTGGCTAGGGCGATTGCAACTTCTCCCGAGATTATCTTTTTTGACGAGCCGACTACTGGACTTGACCCCATTATGGCCGATGTTATTAATAATTTGATTGTGGAGTGTGTCAAAGACATTGGCGCGACGGCTTTGTCTATTACTCACGATATGGCATCTGCTCGCAAAATAGCTGATTATATCGCCATGATCCATCAAGGCCGGATTGTCTGGTCAGGGCCGGTTGCTGATCTTGACCATTCGGGAAACCCTTATGTGGATCAGTTTATTCATGGGCGTGCCGAGGGCCCCATTACCGAAGAATCTGCCTTACTCAACAAAGCAGCTTAATCTCTTTTTTGATCTTTTCGGCTACGGCTCTTCTTCCCTCTTCGTTTGAGTCTGCTTCAGGTGAGGTCATACGCAAGGAGGGGCTGAGATCGGAATCTCTAAGCGGGGCGTATTCTCCTGAAAAACTGGCTGGAAACCTGAAATCCCACCATTCTTGGGGTAAAGGCAAGAGGGGGAGTCCCAAAGTTCTTGCTGCTTCTACCATTGAGTGTTCCAATGTAGCTCGATTGCTGCGGACCGCATTAGACATTTGCGGGAAGAGACGGTGAGCTGGATTATGCTGCGCATCGGTTTCACTGGAGAAATGATCGAAAGCTGTTCCAAAATCAATGTGTTGGGCACGGTGATCTTGCGCAGCCACATCTATGGCCATTCCTCGCGGATGGCCACCTCCGCCAGGGTTTGAAAGGACTCGCGGTTCTTCCAACCAGTGGGGATTGGCTTGTACAATCGGTGTCTCAATCATTCTGGTTTGTGCCTCGACTGGTCGCAAACAATCCTTGAGGACCAGCGTCCAGCCCTGTTGATTATGCAACCTTATAGCTGCAAGCAAGGTGAGTCTCAACAAATCAATATGCCCAGATAACCTTGCTTGAGGATGGTAAACTTTCCCAAAGACATTTTCTGGGTGGTCTGGGTTGGCATAAACCAAGTCAATCTTTATCGGAAAGCAGTCCGTAAAAAGGTCGAAAGGCAAAATATGGTCGCAGGGAATTATCTTTAACATTCCTTTTCTCTAGCACTTTATCCGCTACGTGTCTTATGCCATAAAGAGCTTATGAAACGGCTCCTCAACTTTTTTCTTTTTTTGGTTTCTTGCGGGTTTTTAGGAGCCATTGCGGGTGTCGTCCTCATGTCTGCCGTGATTTACAAATACGGCCAGTCCCTGCCAGATTTTTCCCAACTCAAAGATTACCGCCCTCCTGTGGTTACGAGGGTTCATGCTGGAGACGGGCGGTTTTTAGCAGAATTTGCGCAGGAAAAGAGGATTTTTGTTCCGATTGTCGAAATTCCTGACCTTGTTAAAAATGCATTTATCTCGGCGGAAGACCAGAATTTCTACGATCACAAAGGCGTTGATGTGACGGCTGTGGCTCGCGCTGTGGTTGTTAATTTGCGGAATCGTGGTTCAGGAAAGCGGCAAATGGGGGCTTCAACCATTACCCAGCAGGTTGCAAAAAACTTCCTACTTGGCAATGAACGTTCTTATGAAAGAAAAATCCGTGAGGCCATTCTAGCTTACCGCATGGAAAAAATTCTACCGAAAGATCGCTTACTGGAGCTTTATCTTAACCAGATTTTTCTTGGAGGACGATCTTACGGAGTAGCCGCAGCCAGTCTTCATTATTTTGGTAAACCTCTCAATGAGCTGAATATTAGTGAAGCTGCCTTTTTAGGAGCTCTTCCAAAAGCTCCAAACAATTACGATCCCATTAAAAAACGGGAGGCTGCAACAGGACGTAGAAATTGGGTCATTGATCGTATGCTTGAGGATGGGCATATTACAGCGTCACAAGCTGACATCGCCAAAGCCACTCCCCTACAGGCTCTGTCCACACAAGATAATGATGTTGTGAACGCTCCTTATTTTGCCGAGGAAGTTCGGCGTGAACTCAAAGAAAGGTTTGGGGAAGAGGGCCTTTATCGCGGTGGCCTTTCTGTTCGTACTAGTCTTGATCCGCGCCTTCAAAGTATTGCAGAAACAGCCTTGCAGAATGGTCTCATGGCTTTTGATCGCAAGCATGGCTGGCGTGGACCTGTTTCAACCATGGAGTCCACAACGAGTTGGGAATCGGCTTTGCTTAATTTTGAACATCCTGACGGAATGTTAGATCGTTGGAAAATTGCTCTTGTTCTGGATAGTAAACCTGAGCGAGTTGAAATCGGTTTGGACGATGGTAGTCGCGCTCGTTTGAATCCTGAAGATGTTAAATGGACACAGAAAAACCCTCTGCGTGTGGGGGATGTTATTTTTGTTGAAAAGGAACCTGTTGTTTCTGAAGTTCCTCAGGCGGATAAGCCGTCCTATTTGCTGCGCCAAATTCCTCTTATCCAAGGGGCGATTGTGGCTATGGATCCTAATACGGGACGGGTGCTCGCGGTTCAAGGTGGGTGGAAAGCGGAGCGCAGCGAGTTCAATCGGGCCACGCAAGCCAAGCGGCAACCTGGTTCGGCCTTTAAGCCGTTTGTTTACCTGGCAGCCTTGGACAAGGGATATACGCCTTCTTCTATCATTGTCGATTCTCCTTTGGAGTTTAGGGATACTGCTGGCAATGTTTGGAGACCAGAGAACTATTCGGGAGATTTTCTGGGGCCTACACCTTTGCGTGTTGGAGTCGAGAAATCACGCAACCTCATGACCATTCGTCTGACCCAGCAAATTGGGATTGATACGGTTGTAGATTACGCCAAAAGATTTGGCATTTCTCCCGACATGGAGCCGCATCTTGCCAATGCACTCGGAGCTACTGAGACAACTTTGCTGCAGCTTGTTGCCGGATACGGGATGATTGATAACGGCGGAAAGAAAATTACCCCTAGGTTTATTGACCGTGTTCAGGACCGTTATGGTGAAACCATTCAAAACAGCGATATGCGGGATTGTCTCGGTTGTGGGCCTCTGGTTCGTTGGGAAAATCAGGCAACCCCTGATATTCCCGACAATCGCGAACAAATCAGCGATCCTCGCACTGCCTACCAGATGGTTTCTATTCTCGAAGGCGTTGTTCAGCGAGGAACAGCTAAATCCCTCAGCTCGCTTGATAGGCCTCTTGCTGGAAAAACTGGTACAACCAATGATTCCAAAGACGTTTGGTTTATTGGATTTACTCCCGATCTCGTTGCTGGAGTTTTTCTCGGCTATGACGAACCAAAGAGCTTGGGGGATAAAGTGACGGGAGGGTCATTGGCTGTTCCTGTCTTCAAAGAGTTCATGGAAACGGCCCTCAAAGATGTTCCTCCAGCTCCTTTCAGAGTTCCCCCGGGAGTTAGAATGGTTCAAGTGAACGCTCGCAGCGGACACCCCACGACACCAGATGACGAGAACGCTATTTGGGAACCGTATCTTTCAGGAACTGAACCTGACAACACAAGAGACTACGGGGACAATCCCGAATCGTACGGTCCTCAACTTCCAGAGCGCTTTGCGCCATCCTCTGAAGGAGGTTCCCCTATCAATGAACCCATGCCTGCTGCCGAAATGCTGCAACCTAACCCTGAGAGCGAGAACCTTTCTGGCACAGGGGGGTTGTATTAAAGCCTATTTGGTGGTGAGAGTTCCACCCGTTTGGGGATAAGGAACTTTCGTTGTTCCGGGAACAGACAAAGGAAGTCCCATAATGCTGCGCACGGCCAGATAGGCAAAACCCTCGGCTTCGAGGGCATCTCCATTCCAGCCAAGACTATCTACTGGCAAAACCGGAACCCCCAGAGCTTTTTGTAACCCTTTCATGATAACAGGGTTATGCCGCCCTCCGCCCGTGACGTACCAAGAGAGAGCGGGGGTAGGGAAATGTTCGCTAGCCTTTACGTTGGCGGTGATGGTAAAATGAGTGAGCGTTGCTACTGCGTCAACAAAAGAAAGTTTCGAGACGGCTTGCGCGTCCCATGCCCCCCGATCCAGAGATTTGGGAGGGGTCTGGTTGAAATAAGGATGGGAAAGCCAGTTGGAGAGACACGCGTAATCAATTTGTCCTTGCCGCGCCCAGCATCCATCGTGATCGAACTTTTCGCCTGTTTCTTTCAGGACGCGGTCATCAATCAAGGCATTTCCTGGGCCGGTGTCAAAGGCAAGAATGCTGTCTTTTCCCAACCACGTCACGTTCGAAACCCCACCAATATTGAGAATAGCTACTGGTAGAACAAGATTAGAAGAAAGTGCACGCGCACGGTGATAAAGTGGCAAAAGGGGAGCTCCTTGCCCTCCTGCCCTCACATCGGCGGTTCTAAAATCGTAGACAGTGTCTATCCCAAGCTCTCGGGCCAACAGGGGGCCATCTCCAATTTGCCATGTAAAACCATGATCTGGATCGTGGGTAATGGTCTGGCCGTGAAACCCGATCAGATCAATATCTGCTGTGCCAAGGTCTTCTTGCCTGAGAAATTCAAGAACAGCATCACGATGCGCAAGGGTTAGATCTCGTTCAACCACCCGAAGTTCTTTTGTTTCTTGGCGCAAACCAAAGCTTGCACGAATGCGTTCTTTCAGACTGTCTGGATAAGGGGCGTAGAAAAATCCCTTCGGAGATACATAATCAATTCCGTTTGTTTCTAGTAATGCCACGTCCACCCCGTCTAGAGAAGTGCCAGACATCAAGCCGATAACATTGTAAATGTTCTTTGACGATGAAAGCATATTCTACCTTTTTTTTGACCAATCAAATTGGGGAATTTTACAACGTTCCGGTCTTTCTCAGAAAGAATAAAAGAGCCTGCTATTGGCCATTCTACACCAATATCAGGATCGTTCCACGCACCAGCATATTGGCAGTCTGGTGCGTAAAACTGGTTAACTTTATACTGAACAATAGTTTCTTCGGTCAAAGATAGAAACCCATGTGCGAAACCTTCTGGAATCCAGATTTGTTGGCGAAGGCCTTCAGAAAGGAAGCGTCCGGCCCATTTTCCAAAATGGGGAGATTCTTTTCGAATATCTACAACAACATCAAATATTTCACCTTTTATAACCTGAATCAGCTTCGCTTGGGGGTTCGGGAACTGGAAGTGAAGACCTCTCAGCGTGTTAAAGCAAGACCGGGAGATGTTGTCTACCACAAACCCAACGTCTCTGCCGATAATTTTCTTGAAGTTTTCTTGGTGGAACGCTTCACAGAAAGTTCCTCGGTGATCGTGGAAAGTATCAAGCTCTAAAACAAAAACATCAGAAAGTAGCTTAGAAACGATTTTCATTTCAACGGACCTGCTATTTCTTTCAAAGTTTGTTCGGCATCTTTTCTCCAGTCGGGGAGACGACAATTGAATTGTATAGTCCCTCTTTATGATGGTATAGAATATGGCCCTTTACAAAGGGAAGGAT
>CAYZAR010000003.1:14179-26159 GCA_964476455.1 uncultured Micavibrio sp. | reverse complement strand
GGCCTGGGGATGCGGCAGCTCTTGAGGCGTGTTTTACCCGCCTTAAAGAAGCGGGTCAGAAGTTTGCTCTCAAAGCTTATACAGCGGATGAATCTCTTATTCTAAGAATCTCGGGCTCTTCGGGAACAGCTCCTCACGATGCAGACCGCTATGATATTCTCTGGATCGAAGATATTACAGCTCAGGAGCGAGACTATGAGCAAACCAGAGATGTTTTAGTCAAACATGAGGAGAAAAATCGCCGACTTAAATCCATTCTGGACGCGGTAGATCATCCGGTTTGGCTTCACGATGGGCGAGGAACGCTGGTCTGGTGCAATCAGCGATATGCTGAGTTGTTACAATCCACACAGGATAAAATTGTAACGGAGGGCAAGGAGCTTTCCTTCACTCCTTCTAAAAAGAAAAATGCGTCTAACCGGACATTAAAAGAAATGGTTGAATTGTCCCTGCAAGCTGGGACCAAGCAGATTGATTACAAATACCTGATTATAAAGGGGAACCGGCACTTGATGCAGGTGGACGAAATTCCGGTTTCTCATCTTGATTTGGTGATTGGGCAGGCTATAGACGTTAGCAAAGAAGAGGATCTTGAAAGAGAGGCTCAGCGTAATTTGGCTGCCAACCGCGAATTGATGGAACAATTACGAGCAGCTATTGCTATTTTTGGTCCCGATCATAAAATTGAGTTTTATAACTCTGCTTATGCGCAGCTTTGGCGTCTTGAAGAAAACTGGCTCAACACAAAACCCAAGCTTGGAGATATTCTCGAACAGTTGCGGGAAACCAGACGGCTTCCTGAGCAAGCCGATTTCCGGCGGTACAAGCAAGGATGGTTTGACTTTTTTACCAGCTTGTCTCCGCATGAAGATATGTTGTATTTACCGGACGGGTCCGCTTTGCGGATGCTGGTTGTCCCTCATCCGATGGGGGGATTGATGATGACTTTCGAAGATGTCTCAAGTCGGTTGGAACTTGAATCTTCGTATAATACCTTGATTGCTGTTCAGAAAGAAACGCTGGATAACCTAGCAGAAGGAGTTGCTGTGTTTGGCAGTAACGGGCGTCTGCAGTTCTGGAATCCTGCTTTCGCACGAATGTGGGAATTGCATCCTGAAGATCTAGAAGGACAACTTCATGTGACCCAGATTCTCGATCGCGCCCGCCGCTTTTTTCCTGCTGAGAACTGGGAGGAAATAAGAGAGAAGATCGTTTCTGAGCTTCTACGCCGCGAGGACCGGACAGGAGACATCACACGAACAGATGGTAAGATTCTCCACTATACGTCTGTTGCTCTTCCCGATGGGGGGAGTATGGTTACTTACCAAGATGTGACGGATACGGTACGGGTAGAAAATGCCTTGCGGGAAAAAACGGTTGCCCTTGAAACGGCAGAGCGTTTGAAACTCGATTTTCTGGCCAATGTTTCATATCAATTGCGAACACCTCTGAATGCAATTATTGGCTTCACCGAGCTTTTGGATAAGGAATATTTTGGTCCACTAAATCTCCGTCAAAAAGAATATACCAAAGGGCTGGGCGAAGCCGGAGAACGGCTGAAAAACCTGATTGATGATATTCTGGATCTCTCAACGATTGAGGCCGGATATATGACCCTTAACAAAGACCACGTCAATATTCACAGCGTATTGGCAGGCTTGTTCGGCCTTACGCAAGAATGGGCACGCAGCCAGCATGTTGAGGTTTCTCTTTCATGCGCGGATGACATTGGAACCATTGAAACAGATGAACTCCGTTTGAAACAAGTTCTGCTCAACCTGATTCGCAATGCCATTGATTTTACTCCGGCGGGGGGTCGCATTACGCTCTCAGCGGTCAGGATAGGTCAGGAAGTAGCTTTATCGGTTATTGATAGCGGCCCGGGCATTGCAGAACCTGACCAAGATCGGATTTTCAAACCTTTTGAAAGAACCGACGAAGCAAGGGAAGGAAATTCTCGCGGGGGCGCAGGTCTTGGTCTGACCCTTGTTAAGAGCATTGTTGAACTTCAAGGGGGAAGAGTTCAATTGAGCAGCATCCCGGGTCAGGGAACAGCGGTTACCGTGGTACTACCTGAAACTTCTCACTAACAAAATCGCTTGGCCCAACACAATCGGCATAAAGTTTGGTACTTTCGTCTGGCTGTTTGTCGGCGTGGAGGTATATTTTTCCAGCCAATCTGGTTTTACACTGAAAAACAGGCATCAGGGTTCGCAAAGAAAGTGCAACAGTATAGCCAGCGTAAAAAGGACCAGTTGAACAAATTTGTTGATCGCCTTTGGGCTCCAGTCGGAACTGAACCTCGTGTCGCCGTTTAACTCCAGCTTCGTCTGTATAGTAATCGGAACGAACTGTGCCATAGACGCGAACATCTGCGGTATTCACGAGAGTTGCGCATTGAGGGTCTTTGCTCACCAAAGGGTCAGCCAAAACCGGACCAGAGAGCAAAACAAGGCAAAAGATGAATAAAAGACGTGTAACCATGTTTCGAACTATACCATATCAAGAGCCATGTGGCACGCCCCGCGTGGTCGAATATTCCATGTGGAGAGCAGTTGTCGGGTGAATTTGTCGATAGATGGCATGAGCTACTTGGGCGGCCTCGGCAAAACCGCTCAGGATCAACTTCAGTTTATGGGGGTAACTGGCAATATCTCCGCACGCATAAATTCCAGATAGGTTTGTAGCTCCTGTTCCTTGCTCTATGGTGATCTGATGGTGGTCAAGAGCCAATCCCCATTCGAGAATAGGTCCCAAATTCGAAGAGAGTCCAAAAAAAGCCAGTAAGCAATCCGCGCTAAGGGTCTGTGTTTGTCCATCCAGATTGGTTACTTGCACGGCGGTTAACTGGCCGTTTTGTCCTTCAATGCTGTGAAGTTGATAGGGAATGACCAACTGAACCTTTTTGTGCGTGGCCAATTGTTCAAGGTGGTGAAGACTGGCCGGCGCGGCGCGGAATTTATCGCGCCGATGGACAAGGTAAATTGCTTCAGCAACCTCGGATAGGGAAATTGCCCAATCAACGGCACTATCGCCACCGCCAGCAATCACGACTCGTTTTCCTGCAAAATCACTTTTGCGGCGAACGGAATAAAAAACCGACTGGCCTTCATAGGCTGCCAATCCATCCAAAGGAGGACGTTGCGGTCCAAAAGCCCCACTTCCTCCGGCAATCACAACGGCTTTGGCGGTTAGCGTCCGGCCTGTTGAACTGGTGAGTCTCCAATTTCCAGAAACGTTCTCTAGGCCAGTAATCTGTTGCCCAAGATGATAAATTGGTGCAAAGGGGGCAGCTTGGGTCTCAAGCTCGGCAATCAATCGGCGGGCTTCAATTTTGGGATAGGCGGGAATGTCGTAAATGGGCTTTTCTGGATAGAGGGCCGTACATTGTCCGCCAATTTGGTCTAACGAGTCGAAGACGTGACAAGACAGGCCAAGCATTCCGCATTCAAACACGGTAAAAAGGCCCACAGGTCCGGCTCCGATAATCGCAACATCTGTTTGAAGCATCTGCGTCATAGCTTTATAGATAAGGGAGAAGTTGTTTAAGGGAAAGACAGAAAATATGGAATTGACACAATGATCCCGTTTGACGTTTTCGAGAGCTTGTCAGAGGCAGATACAATTAGGCTAGCGGAAATTTGCGCAGGGGACGTACAGCCTCACGATATTCTCCTGCTTGAAGGAGATTTGGGAAGTGGAAAATCATTTTTCACACGGGCTTTGATTCGCAGTATTCTGGAGAACCCGTCTTTGGTTGTTCCAAGTCCGACGTTTACGTTGCTTCAAACCTACGAAGGACCAAAAGGACCTGTCTTTCACTACGATCTTTACCGCTTGAAAGACCCAGAAGAAATATTCAATCTTGGTTGGGAAGAATCTCTAGCGGAAGGGATGGTAATCGTTGAATGGCCAGATCGTTTGGGTCCTTACCTTCCTCGCAGATATCTAGCACTGAAGTTTGAAAACCAAGTCGGAACAGAAGACGCTCGAAGAATTACACTCACAGACACAAGGTCAAGAAAATCATGAATCCGGCTCCGACACAGGCTTTTGTTCTTGCGGCTGGATATGGAACACGGATGAAGCCGTTCACGGACACAATTCCCAAACCTTTGGTAGAGTTGCAAGGAAGGCCTTTGCTTGATTATGTTTTGGACCATCTCAAAACAGCAGGTCTTTCCCGTGTTGTGGTAAATTCTCACCACCATGCCGAGGTGTTACACAAGTTTCTCTTGTCTCGCTTCGACCTAGTTTTGGCTCCTTCTTATGAAGAAATTTTGCTGGAAACAGGTGGGGGAGTTAAAAAGGCTCTTTCTCTTCTTGGAGAAGAGGCTTTTTACATAATTAACGGGGATGCGTTCTGGACTGATGGTCCATCTGGCAATGCGCTTTTATCTTTGGCCAAGGTCTTTGATTCGGAAAAGATGGATATTCTTTTGCTCCTTATTCCACTGGAGCGGATGGTTTTGACAAAAGGTGTTGGTGATTATGATCTATTACCTGATGGGCGGTTGCGCCGTAGTCTCAGCAAGAACGGAAAATTTATGTTCACGGGGATTCGGATTTGTCACCCGCGTGCGCTGCGTGATACTCCCGAAGGTCCATTTTCTTTCTTGCAGGTGATGGATCGCGCTGAGCAGGAAGGAAGGCTATTTGGTTTAGTCCATGATGGAGTCTGGCATCATATCAGTACACCAGAGGATTTACAGCGAGTCGAAGAGGATGGAAACAGAACCTTATGACTCTCTCTTTGTCTCCTCATGCATTGTTTTCTATTTCCTCTGATCGTCCGTTCTTGAGAACGCTGGCCGAAGGAATTTTGAAAAATTCTACCGACCGTGGTGAAAACTTGACAGATACGCGGATTTTTCTTCCAACACGGCGGTCTTGCCGTGCCTTGCGAGATACTTTCCTAGACATTAGCAAAGGCCAACCCCTGTTGCTCCCCAGAATGCAGCCGATTGGGGATATTGATGCCGACGAACTGGAAATTTCTCTAGCCGGATATGGCTTACGAGACGCTTGGCAAGATATACCTGAATCCATCTCCCCTATGGAGCGGCAATTTCTTTTGTCACGTTTAATTGCCAGCAAAGACCCCGACTTGTCCTATGACCAAAACTTGTCGCTTGCCGCTTCTTTGGCGCGTTTGCTCGATCAAGTCCATACCGAAGACCTTGATTTTTCTGATTTGCGAAGATTGGTTCCTGATAATTTGTCGACGCATTGGCAGACGACTCTCGAATTTCTTGAAATCATAACAAAGAACTGGCCGCGTATTCTGGAAGAACGGGGCCAAATTGACCCCGCTGACAGGCGCAATCGGCTGCTTAAAAAACTAACAGAGTTTTGGAAAATTTCTCCGCCTACTACACCAGTTATTGCCGCCGGATCAACCGGTTCTATTCCTTCAACAGCAGCGTTTCTTGAAGTTGTTTCGCAACTACCTAAAGGGGCGGTGATACTCCCCGGGTTGGACCAAAGCCTTGATGAAGAAAGCTGGGAGGCCATTGGTGACACGCACCCCCAAGCAACCATGAAATCTTTGTTGCGAAGAATGGGAGCTTACAGGTCCGATGTGCGGACTTGGCCAGCAGAGGGCACTCAGACGGATTCTCCTTCCGCACGCTTTCGCCTTGCGCAGGCGATGATGCGTCCGGCTAAAACATTTCGTGCTGAGAAAGAGCTCGGGCCAGAAAGCACAGAGGCTTTGAGTGGACTTCAGATTATAGAAGCCAGTTCTGCGCAAGAGGAAGCAACTGCCATTGCGGTTGCTCTCCGCGAAGTCCTTGAAACGCCCGGGCGGACAGCGGCTTTGGTGACCCCTGATCGTGAATTGGCACGGCGAGTTTCCTCGGCTTTAACTAGATGGGGGCTTCGGGTTGATGATAGTGCGGGATCTTCCCTTGCTGCTTCTGCCAGTGGTCTGTTCTTACAAAAAATAGGCAAGGTCATTGCAGATCACTTTGCACCAGTCTCCTTGCTTGATTTGCTTAAACACCCGTTAACGCGATTACCAGACTATGCACCGTTGGTGGAGTTTGAAATATTTCTGACCAGAGGTCCCCGTCCAGCGGGAGGAATAGAAGGTTTAAGGGCCCGTTTGGAAGCCGGAGAAAAGATTCCGAAGAGAGAAGCCCTTACTCATTTTCTTGGATGGATAGAGGAATCTTTTTCTCCAGCCAAAGATTTAACCCAAGAGAAGAAACCTTTTGGGGTGATGGGGGAGACTCTCATTAAAATTGCCGAAACCTTAGTGACGGATAGCAAGACTCTCTGGTCACAACCAGAAAGTCCCACACTGTCGGCCTTTCTTGTGGATTTACAAACTTACGGTTCACTTTTACCCGATGTCAGCGTTGAGGATTATACAAATATCTTAGCCCATCTTCTGGAAGTTCAAACATTGAGACCATCTGGAGGAGAGGATTCGCGCCTGATTATTCTTGGTCAGCTTGAGGCTCGCCTTATTCAGGCGGATGTGATGATTCTTAGTGGCTTGAATGAAGGAACGTGGCCACAAGAGGCAGGTCATGACCCATGGATGTCTCGCCCTATGAAGCAAGACTTCGGACTTCCCCCTTCTGGCCGTAGTATTGGTCTATCGGCGCATGATTTCTTTCAGGGGTTCTGCTCTCCACGAGTTCTCATGACGCGGGCAACGCGTATAAAAGGGGTTCAAACTGTTCCATCAAGATGGTTGCAAAGGTTATCTGCGATTCTGACAGCAGAAGGACACCTTCCTCAATGGGACAATTCCCCTTATCTTGACTGGGCACGGATTCTAGACACACCTATTGAGACATTTCCGGCCTTAAAGGCTCCACAACCCTGCCCACCTTTGGCAGTGCGCCCGCAAGAACTTTCTGCAACGTGGATCGAAAAATGGGTGAGAAATCCTTACCACCTCTATGCCAATAAAATTCTTCGTCTGCGCCGTCTTGAGGGGTTAGAAGAAGAGGCTTCCCTCGCTGACCGAGGGAGTTTTCTCCACACCGTCCTTGAAAAATTTGTCAGAACCTATCCAGCGGAGATGCCGGAACAGGCAGAAGAAATTTTTATGACGTTGGCCAGAGTTGAATTGTCAAAACTCGAAACCGTTTCTCCTGATTGGGTTTACTGGGAACCACGTCTGCCCCGTGTGGCAGAATGGTTTGTATCTCAGGAAAAATCTTGGCGAAAACAGGCGAGTTCGTGGTTAATCGAACAGCAAGGATCCCTCTCTCTTCCAGTCTCTTCAAAGCGTGTTTTTACCCTAACAGCCAAGGCGGACCGGATTGATCGTTTGCGCGATGGAGAGGCTGTGATTATTGACTATAAGACAGGGGCTATTCCTTCGCTCAAAGAGATTTGGGCGGGTCGTTCTCCACAACTTCCGCTAGAGGCTCTAATTCTCGAATCGGGTGGGTTTGGTGAGAAAATTGCGGTGAAAGATTTGTCTTATTGGCAGATTTCCGGCGGCGTTGAAGCGGGGAAAGCCGAGTTTTTAGAGGCAAGGAAGACTTTTGATATCAGGCGATCTATTTGTGAAGCTGAAGAGGGATTAAAAAAACTTGTTACGGCTTTTGAAGACGAACAAACACCTTACGTTGCCAAGGTTCCACGAAAAGCCAAACTCTATGATGACGAAAAAGCCTACGCTCATTTGGCAAGGACGGCAGAATGGAGTTCCCTCACCCTAGAAGATGACGAAGAGGAAACGCTGGAATGAGCTTGTCCGAATCTATTCTTCCTTATCTTCCTGATGGTTCGCCAGATCCTAATCTTATTCAGCGACAAGCCTCAACACCAGAACATATGGTCTGGGTAGGAGCCTCGGCGGGATCAGGGAAAACCAAAGTTTTAACAGATCGCGTTTTGCGTCTTCTTTTACCGGACCCCCAAGGACGTTGGTTGGGGGCGGCTCCCCACCGAATTTTATGCATTACATTTACCAAGGCGGCGGCAGCGGAAATGTCATTGCGCGTGGCCAAGCGGCTTCAAAATTGGGCGGTTTTTTCTGAAGAAAAACTGACAGAAGAACTTACGGCTTTGTTTGGGATGTCTCCTTCTGCGGAAAGTCTTCGTGCTGCACGTCGGTTGTTTTCTGAGGTTCTTGATGCTCCTGGCGGGCTCAACATCCTGACAATTCACTCATTTTGTCAGTCTATCTTGGGACGGTTTCCTCTTGAATCTCATGTCACCCCAGGATTTTCTATTCTTGAAGACCAAGCATCTCGTAGCTTGCTTAGTACCGTCATACGATCTTTCTTGATGGAAAAGGACGCGCCATCGAACGCAAAAGTCAAAGAACCTCTTGCCCGTCTGGCAATAGGGCATTCTTTGGACGATCTTGAGAAGAATATTCTGACGGTTTTAGGACAGAGTCGTGAACTGTTACAAATATGCTCTCCTTATGACACGAACGAAGCCTTCTTGGCTCATATTCGTTCAGGTCTTGGCCTTGAAAGTGGAATAGACGATGAAACCCTTGTTTCAGATTTCTTTGACAGTTTGCCCGAAGCCCGTTTGCAAGCTGCCGTAGGGGTCTTCTGTGCAGGAAGCAAAACCTATCAAACTATAGGAGATTCTCTGCGTGACTGGCTACGCTTGCCTCTAAATCAACGACCAAGATCTCTGACAGCATATAAACTCATCTTTCTTACGACAGAGAACACTTTCCGCAAACTGAAAAATTTTGGCGAGGATCACCCTGAAATCTTAAAATTATGGGAGGCGGAAGGTCAGAGGCTCTTAGATTTTGAAGATAAACGGCGCAGTTTGCGGGTAGCCCAGAAAACATCTGACTTGTTATGGATGTCTCACCAAATATTGACCGAATATAATCGCCGCAAGAAAAAAATAAACGCTCTTGATTTTAACGATCTAATTATCAAGACGCGGGGTCTTCTCGAACAGACGGGGACGGAATGGGTTCACTACAAACTTGATGGCGGGATTGACCATATTTTGGTTGATGAAGCGCAAGATACCAATAGCGATCAATGGGCAATTATTAAAGCGTTGTCTCAAGAATTCTTCTCGGGGGTAGGGCGAGATAGCTTTTCTCCCCGCAGTCTGTTTGTTGTGGGCTATGAGAAACAGTCAATCTTTATCTTTCACGGAGCAGATCCATCCGGGTTTTCTAGGATGCGTCGTTTTTTTGAGGACAAGTCGGTTGAGGCAGAGCGCACCTTCAACTCACTTGGATTGGACGTTTCTTTCCGTACATCCCCGCCTGTTTTGCAAGTCGTGGATCAAGTGTTCTCAAGCCCAGCCTTGCGGAAGGATTTAGGACTTTTACCGGAAACACCTCTGGTTCACTACGCCCACCGCTCGCGTGATGCGGGGGTGGTAGAACTTTGGCCTGTTCGGGAAGAGCCAAAGACAGCAAAGCAAGAAGGTTGGGAGCTTCCCTTTGGAGAAACAGATAAATCAGCAGTAGGCGGAACTTTGTCCCAGAGTGTGGCTATGATGATCTCTGGCTGGTTACAAAGAAAAGAAATTCTGGAATCAAAAGGAAGGCCGATTGAGGCTGGAGATGTTCTGGTTCTTGTCCAGAAGCGTGGTTCTTTTGTCTTGGATCTGATCCGCCACTTGAAGCAGCTCCGCATTCCGGTAAGTGGAGTTGATCGCATGATTTTGACGGACCATATTGCTGTTCAGGACTGCCTTGCCTTAGGTCGGTTTGCAAGACTGCCTGAAGACGACTTGGTCTTGGCGTGCTTGTTAAAATCTCCCTTCATTCGTCTTGGAGAAGAGGAGTTAATGAAACTGGCACTGGGACGTGGCGGGTCTTTATGGGAAGAGGTGCAGAAAAAATATCCTCTTCTGGCCGATTGGTTGTCGGGTGTGATTCATCGCGCTAGTGTCCAATTGCCGTTTGATTTTTTTGATGAGAGTTTAACGGCTCCGTGTCCATCTGATATGGAGGGAGGGTCGGGGTGGCGTGCCTTTGCAACCCATTTGGGACCAGATGCACTTGATCCACTAGGCGAGTTCTTAACGCTTTGTTTACAAAGTGAAGGGGAGGGAACGCGGTCTTTGGAACAGTTTCTTATCGATCAAAGCCGCAATACAACTGAAGTTAAGCGAGAAATGGAAGAAGGCGGGGGACAAGTCCGAATTATGACGGTTCACGCATCAAAAGGACTAGAAGCCCCAATTGTTATTTTGCCGGACACAACAGCCACGCCTTCCAAGCAAAAAACAGAGAGATTATTCTGGCCGTCAAAATCCGGTTTGGCTGTTCCAATCTGGGCAGCACGCGCCGATGATGAGGCCCGTATCATCGCCAATCTTCGGGAAGACGCTTATAGAGAACGCTGCGCTGAGTATATTCGGTTGATGTATGTAGCCCTGACGCGGGCAAGAGACCGACTCTATCTGATGGGCAATAAGAAAGTATCCCCACTGTCATGGTATGCTCATTTGCAGGAAGCTTTCACGGTTTTACCAAATGTTAAGGCCCTTGACTCAGGAGTCTTGCGGTTTCAGTCATCGCAATTGGGGCCAGTCAAAACCGCAGAAAGCAGGGTAGAAACCAGAGGGCAAGCATCTGCCCCTTCATGGCTTTGGTGTGGACCGCCAGTCGAACCCACACCTCCTCAGCCGTTGATGCCCTCGCGGCCTAGCGGGACAGAGGAAGTTTATTCTCCGCTTGATGGGGGGGCTGATGGAAGGTTTCGGCGGGGTGTGCTTACACACAAGCTTTTGCAGTTCTTACCTGAGATTCCTCGCGAGACGTGGCAAAGCGCGGGAGAAATCTTTCTTGGCCGGAACGCAAAAGACACGTCCGATTCCTTTAGACACAGTATTTTAAAGGAATGTTTTCGCGTTCTCACTGATCCGGTCTTTGCTGAGATTTTCGGACCCCATTCTCTTGCTGAAGTTCCTTTGACAGGACTTCTTGGACATAACAGGATATTAAGCGGTCAGATTGATCGGCTTGTGATCTTACCCCACAAAATATTGATTGTTGATTTCAAAACCAACCGACCTTCCCCTCTTAATCCCTTAGATATTCCTACGATTTACTTGCGCCAAATGGCTTCTTATCGGGCTGCTATCGCGAGAATTTACGGGGATAGAGAGATATTATGTGGTCTGTTATGGACGGATGAACCCCGTCTCGTTCTTCTGGATAATTTGCCTAACCTTGCTTGATTTATCTAGAACAAAGACGATAATTCTTTTTTAATTAATTGCGTTGATTCGAGAAAAAGGAGCACTTCATGTCCAACCACCACGTCAATGATCAGAATTTTGAAGCTGAAGTTTTGAAATCTAACCAGCCAGTCGTTGTGGATTTTTGGGCTGAGTGGTGTGGCCCATGCAAGATGATGTCCCCCTTAGTCGATGAACTTTCTGCCGAGTTAGCAGGGCAAGTTAAGGTCGTCAAAATGAACATTGATGAAAGCGCGAATACCCCTACAAAGTACGGAATCCGCGGCATACCAACCTTCCTTGTTTTTAAGGAAGGACAGGTTGTAGCAACTAAAGTAGGGGGAATGTCCAAAGGGCAACTCTCTGATTGGGTGAAGGCATCCATCGCGTAAAACGGATTCTAAACTTCATCTTTTAGACCCATCTTCTGTTGCTTGTATGTTACAGCCCGACTCTAAAATGAGTGGGAAGAAAAACGTGTTTTGAATTTTTTCAAAAACGCGATACACTGTGCCGAATCGTGTTCTAACCTCAAACAGGAGAAATACAAAAATGGCATTAGCAAAAAAAGCACCTGCAGCAAAGCCAGCTGCTAAACCAGCAGCCAAACCAGCTGCCGCTAAAAAACCAGCCGCGGCCAAGCCGACTGCTGCTAAGAAACCAGCTGCCGCTAAAAAACCAGCTGCTGCTAAGAAACCAGCTGCCGCTAAAAAACCAGCTGCCGCTAAAAAACCAGCCGCGGCCAAACCAGCTGCTGCTAAAAAACCAGCCGCGGCCAAACCAGCTGCCGCTAAAAAACCAGCCGCGGCCAAACCAGCTGCTGCTAAAAAAC
>CAYZAR010000003.1:0-14079 GCA_964476455.1 uncultured Micavibrio sp. | reverse complement strand
CAGCCGCGGCCAAACCAGCTGCTGCTAAAAAACCAGCCGCGGCCAAACCAGCTGCTGCTAAAAAACCAGCCGCGGCCAAACCAGCTGTTGCTAAAAAACCAGCCGCGGCCAAACCAGCTGCTGCTAAAAAACCAGCCGCTTAGTTATCTGATTTCTTGTAGAACAAAAAAACCCTCTCGATTGAGAGGGTTTTTTATATGCCGACTTTCAGGATTTATTTAGGAACGGAAGAGCTAATAACCATCATAACTTGACGGCCTTCCATTTTGGGTTCCGATTCAACTTTTCCTAATGTCCCAATGTCCTCAATCATTTTTTTGAGAAGGTCGAGTCCAAGCTTGGTATGGGAGAGTTCACGTCCACGAAATTTTAGGATGACTTTGACTTTGTCGCCATCTTCAAGAAAGCGTTTAGCGTTCTTGAGTTTAACCTCATAATCATGATCTCCGATCATGGGGCGAATTTGTATTTCCTTAATCTCTATTATTTTCTGATTTTTTCGGGCTTCAGCGGCTTTCTTTTGCTGCTCGTATCTGTATTTGCCGTAATCAAGTATTTTGCAAACGGGGGGATCTGCGTTCGGAGAAATCTCAACCAAGTCAAGAGCTGCCTCCTCGGCCATCCGCAACGCTTCACGGATACTGACAACTCCAATCATTTGGCCATTTTGATCAATGAGACGAACCCGATCAAGGCGAATTTGATCATTTACGCGGGGCCCATCATCATCGCGCTCACGGCGGGGGACCCCAGAAACAGGCTTACGGATGGTAAACTCCTCTGGTTGTTACGACTATATATTATACCTCAAAGATTAATAAGGAGGTTTGCACGTCTTTGCAAGAGATTCTATTGCCTCTTCCAACTTAACGATTTCCTGCCCATCTGATCCAAGGCGTCGAATAGCCACGGTTTTTTCAGCAGATTCTCGGATGCCCACGACAAAAAGCGTAGCTACTTTTGCAAGAGAATGCTCCCGAACCTTCAGATTGATTTTCTCGTTGCGCGTATCAAGTTCAACGCGAAGCCCTGCCAGCTTTAACTTCTCGAAAACCTCTCGTGCGTAGGAGTCAGCTTCGCTGGTAATAGTGGCAACGACGGCTTGAACCGGAGCGAGCCACTGGGGAAGTTTTCCCGCATAGTTTTCAATTAATATACCGATGAACCGTTCAATTGATCCGAGAATCGCACGGTGCAGCATTACCGGACGGTGGCGGGCTCCGTCTTCGCCGATATAGTTGGCATCCAACCGCTCGGGTAAATTGTAATCAAGTTGTAGCGTTGCACAGGTCCATGAGCGACCAATGGCATCTTTCATATGAAATTCATATTTGGGTCCGTAGAATGCTCCATCTCCTTCAGCAAGCGTATAGGGAATTTCAAGCTGCTCAAGCGCGGAGGCCAGAGCTTTTTCGGCGCGATCCCATTGTTCGTCTGTTCCAACACGCACAGAGGGACGGGTAGCGAGTTTGACGCTGATGTTTTCAAAACCGAAATCTTTATAAATGGCGAAGAATAAATCTACGAAGGCCTTTGCTTCTCCGAAGATTTGATCTTCTCGGCAAAAAATATGGGCATCATCTTGGGTAAATTGACGTACGCGCATCAAGCCATGAAGGGCTCCATGTGGTTCGTTGCGGTGACAACATCCGAATTCGGCCATGCGGATGGGCAGGTCGCGGTAGGATTTGATCCCTTGTTTGAAAATCTGAATATGAGCAGGGCAGTTCATGGGCTTGAGAGCCATCAAATGGTCAAAAGCGTTGTTGGAAAGAACTGGCTTTCCTTCTTCTAAGCTGGGAATTTCATCCGGCACGATAAACATACCATCGCGATATTTATCCCAGTGTCCTGAAGCTTCCCAAAAACGTTTGTCCATCAATTGGGGGGTTTTAACTTCAATATAGCCATTATCGCGAAGGCGGCGGCGAATATATCCTTCCAGTTCCAACCAAATTTTATATCCCTTAGGATGCCAGAAAACAGAACCTTGAGCTTCGTCTTGCAAGTGGAACAGATCCATTTCGCGGCCCAGTTTACGATGGTCGCGCTTTTCGGCCTCTTCGATTTGTGTCAAGTGGGCTTTAAGGTCTTCTTCATTGTGCCATGCTGTGCCATAAATACGGGTTAGTTGGGGGCGGGTTGAATCTCCTCGCCAATACGCTCCGGCAACCTTCATCAATTTGAAGGCCGTTCCGATCTGTTTGGTTGTTGCCATGTGTGGCCCGCGACACAAGTCCATCCAGTCCCCTTGACGATAAATTTTAATATCTTGGTCGTCAGGAAGAGATTCTATCAATTCAACCTTGAACAACTCTCCCTTTGCCTTGAAAAATTCAATGGCTTTTTGGCGAGGCCAGACCTCACGAATAAAGGGGTCACCACGCTCAACAATCCGCCGCATTTCAGATTCAATGCTGGCTAAGTCTTCGGTAGTGAAGGGAGATTCGCGATAAAAATCGTAGTAAAACCCGTTTTCAATGACTGGCCCAATGGTGACCTGTGTTCCGGGAAATAATTTCTGAACAGCCTCGGCCATGATGTGAGCACAATCGTGACGGATCAGCTCTAACGCGGCAGGGTCTTCGCGCTTGATGATTTCAAACTTTGCGTCTTGGACAAGGGGCAAAGATAAATCTGCCAGTTCTCCATCAAGGCGAATGGCCACGGCAGCCTTGGCTAGTGACTTGGCAATAGATTCTGCAACTTCAAACCCAGTTGTTCCTGCCGGAACAGAACGCACAGATCCATCAGGAAGGGTAAGCTCTACCAAAGGTAGGGATTCAGGAAGGGGGGAAAGAGAAGAATCGAGCATCATATCCTCGTTGGGCAGAAGTTTTTATTAAGAAGGTCTCTAATAGAAACCTGAAAATCGAGAAAATTTCAAGGAATCTTGGAAAAAGAAAAAAATATAGCAGTAATCAAATCACCTTAATCTGGTTTTTTTGGGAAGAATCCTCTATGGAACAGGGCAAAAGCTATTTGAGGACATGAAAGACTATGGACACGGACCCTTTTGCAAAAGCACTCACCAGCGCGATCAAGAAACTTGATTTTCTGAACCGTAGTTTTCTTCGCTACAGCCTGTCTTCCTTGCAAGCGGGGGCATATCTAACCATTGTTGGGGTGGTATTCTGGACCATGCGGGAAAGCTTTGAGGGGGCTCCGCTGGGGAGGTTGATATCTTCGCTATTTTTTGGGGTAGGACTTAGCACGATTGTATTTACGGGAACGGAGTTGTTTACCAGCAATAATTTCTACCTTGCGGTATCGTCTTTGATGAACAAAACTAAATGGTCGGATACTTTGCGTCTATGGAGTGTCTGCTGGATAGGAAATTTTGCAGGGGCTATCCTTATTGCTCTGCTGTTGTGGGGGGCAGGACTTGTTGATCTCGCGCCAAGCCATGCGCTTATGGCAGGTGCGCGGCATAAAATAGAAATGTCCGCGAACGAAATTTTCTTCAAAGGGTTTTTGGCAAACTGGGTTGTCTGCTTGGCTGTTTGGGTTAACCTACACCTCAAAGAAGATATTGCGCGACTAGCCGCTATTATCCTCATTGTTTTTATTTTTCTGTATCTTGGGTTTGAGCACTCAATTGCGAATATGGGGGTCTTTGCTATTGCCTTTATGGCGGATTCCTCTTTCCCTCTTACCGGAGCGGCTCATAATCTCGTGTGGTCCACGCTGGGCAACATCATTGGGGGAGCACTTGGCATGGGCGGAGTCGTCTGGTTGATGCAAGAAACAAAGCCAGCATAAAAAAGGGCTGCACGGGGCAGCCCTTTTTGAATGATTTTCTTCTAACCAAAATTAGAAGTTGATTTGCGTCCCAACGGTAACGGTGGTTGCATCTTCATCAGAAGCACCAGCAACGTCTTGGTCAAGATAACCAACAGACCCACGGAAGGTCATGCCAGGACCATAGGTGTAACCTACGCCAACAGCATAACGATCAGTTTCGGTATCGGTTCCGAGATCTTCGTCATTGTTCAAGTAAGATGCGCCGACTTTGAATGGGCCGGTGGTGTAATCAACACCCAAAACCCATGTGTCATTTTCATCTTCTGAATCATCGCCATTGTTGTTTTCGGTGTAGATAGCACCAACACCAAAGGCACCGATGTCGAGGTCAACGCCAACGTTCCACTCTTGGAAGTCATCGTCGCCAGCTGCTGCGGTTTCGAGGTCTGCTGCGGTATAACCAGCACCAGCGATCACGCCAACATTGCTAACTTGACCTTCATAACGAACAGCCAATTCCCATACATCGGATTGGTCGCTCACGCCTGCATCGCCAGCGTTACCTGTCGTGGAGCGGGAAGAGTCGGTTGCTTCAGGAGCGTAAGACAAACCAGCTTGGAAACCAGAGAAAACTGGGGTCAAGTAGGTGAGTTTGTCGCCAGCACCAGCGAAGTCGTTGGCATAATCAACCGAACCAATGGTTGCCGAGGGGTTAATGAACTGACGGATCCCGTCAATGTTGTCGTCAGCTGAAGGAGCAGCAACCTGCAAGAGGTAAGCAGCCCCGTCTTCGCCACCGAAGTTAACGCGCCCCCAAGAGCCAGCGAAATAGGCATATGACTCATCAATTGCAAAGCCATCACCAACATCGGTTTCAGCTTCAAGATGAGCCCCAACAGTCAGGCCATTGTCAAGGGTGGTTTCGCCGCCGAAATGAACTTCGGTTTGGCGCAAAATGTCGACCGAACGAGTGTTCGAATCTTCATCAGAGTAGTTGACGTAGCCTTTGAAATGGCCGCCGAGACTCAATTTTACACCGGAATCGTCCGCAGCCATGGCTGGGGAAGCGACCAGTGCAAGAGCGGCAACGCCCAGCAAAAGTTTGTTCATGATAGTTCCTCCAATTAAGTGTTAAATTCTGCAGCCTGCAAGTCGTCAGGGCCACAAGTCCTGTGCCCCCTGACTAGGTTTTCAGACAGACACAGGTTTTATATTCCTCTTTTTAGTCGGAGTTTCAAGAAAGAAGCTCTTCCCCGCTCTATTTTTCCCTAAACCGTGGCAAAAACCACACACCAAAAACAACATTATGTATATATTAACATTACCTGTGAAGTCTTGTACAAGGAGGGCTTGAGGAGAGCGGGTCTGCATGGTAGTCAATCTGCAGTGACGTATATCACAACGCTATACATATGTATAAAATATTTATGTGAATGCAGACGTAGTAACATAGAGGCTTTAATTATGTCAAAATTATCTTTCCTTCTTTTAGCACTGTCCATTTTTCTGCTTGGAGCGTGTGGGGCTGGCATCAAAACTGAAGCCAAATATCCTACCGGAGCAGACCGTTCCTCAACGGGTAATGACATTTACGCCGAACCTGAAACTATTTGGGGTAAGGACGATGGGTTTGGTTTGTTTGGCAATAAAAAGGAAGGGGGCGATGAGAGTGGCGTTTCCGTCAATGCATATCTGTGGAGAGCGGCTCTTGATACGGTTTCCTTTATGCCTCTAGCTTCTGCTGACCCATTTGGGGGAGTCATTCTCACTGATTGGTATACTGCTCCTTCTGTCAAGAACGAGAGAACCAAGCTTAATGTGTTTGTCATGGGCAAGCAGTTAAAGGCAGATGGTATTAAAGTGAAAGCCTTTCGCCAGGTCTTGAAGGGGGGCGCGTGGAAAGATGCCCCGATTGCAACCGGAACAGAGCGGAAATTGGAAGATGCAATTCTAACTCGCGCTCGTGAGATTCGGGTTGCCAAAGAAGAGTAAGGGTTTTTCTGGCCAGAGTGTTGAATTTTGCAAGCTCCCCGTGTAATCATGGGGAGCTTTTCCTTTTACACAACCGAGTTGAACATGTCTGATCGTTATAATATCCGTGAAACCGAAGAAAAATGGCGCAATATTTGGAACCAGACCGATTGCTTCCGCGTGACCGAAGATTCTTCTAAAAAGAAGTATTATGTTTTAGAAATGTTTCCCTATCCTTCGGGACGAATTCACATGGGCCATGTTCGTAATTACAGCCTTGGGGATGTTGTTGCCCGCTTTCGCCGCGCTCAAGGATATAATGTTTTGCATCCGATGGGATGGGATGCTTTTGGCCTTCCGGCAGAAAATGCTGCGATGGAACGTAAACGCCATCCAAAAGACTGGACGCTTGAGAATATCGAGGCCATGCGTGTTCAGTTGAAACAGATGGGGCTTTCCATTGACTGGGACCGTGAGGTCACCACGTGCGCTCCGGAATATTACCGTCACGAGCAAAAGATGTTTTTGGACTTTTTCAAGAAAGGCCTCGCCTATCGCCGCGAAATGATGGTCAACTGGGATCCTGTTGAAAACACCGTTTTGGCCAATGAACAAGTTGTAGATGGCAAAGGCTGGCGTTCTGGAGCAGTGGTGGAGCGGCGCAAGCTTAATCAATGGTCCTTAAAAATCACCCATTACGCTGAGGACCTTCTGGCGGGCCTCAAAACCCTTGAGCGGTGGCCGGAAAAAGTCCGCTTGATGCAAGAAAACTGGATCGGAAAATCTCAAGGTCTTAAATTTACCTTTGATTTGGTCGGTCGTTCCGAAAAACTGGATGTTTTCACAACACGGCCTGATACGCTTTTCGGAGCTTCTTTCGCCGCTGTGGCCGTCGATCATCCTTTGGCCCGTGCACTGTGCGCAGGAAAGGCGGGATTCGAAGATTTTGTAAAGGCGTGTCAAGCCATCGGGACATCTGAAGCTGCCATTGAACAGGCCGAGAAAATTGGGTTTAATACCGGATTTTTTGTAGCTCATCCTTTTATTGATGGAAAAAAAATTCCTCTGTTTGTTGCCAATTTCATCCTGATGGATTATGGGACGGGTGCCATTTTCGGTTGCCCTGCCCATGACCAGCGGGATTTTGATTTCGCCACTAAATACCATCTCGATATAACTCAGGTTGTTTCCCCCGCTTCAGGCGAAGCAGTTCAATTGCCTTATGTTGGGGACGGGATTCTTGTTAACTCCGACTTCTTGAATGGGAAAGAAATAGCCGCCGCGAAAGCCGCCGCCATTGCCAAGATGGAACAAATGGAACGCGGAGAAGGTGTCACACAATATCGTCTGCGTGATTGGGGAATTTCTCGTCAACGATATTGGGGTTGTCCCATACCAGTTATTCATTGCTCTTCTTGTGGCGTGGTTCCGGTTCCAGAAGAACAGCTTCCTGTTGAACTTCCTTATGATGTGTCGTTTGATAAGCCAGGGAACCCGCTTGAACATCATCCTTCGTGGAAACACACAACTTGCCCAAGTTGCGGAGCAAAAGCTACTCGTGAAACCGACACGTTTGACACGTTCTTTGAATCAAGCTGGTATTTTGCCCGCTATACCGATCCGAAAAATGAAACACTTGGGTTTGACCGTAGCAAGGCAAAATATTGGCTGGCGGTTGACCAGTATATTGGCGGGGTGGAACACGCTGTGCTTCACCTTCTTTATTCCAGATTCTTCACTCGCGCCCTGAAAGATTGCGGGTATCTGGACGTTGAGGAGCCCTTTGCGGGTTTGTACACGCAAGGCATGATTAACCACATGACTTATAAGGACAGCAAAGGCAACTGGCTCTATCCTAAAGATGTTATAAAGGATGAAAAAGGTAATTGGGTCATGGCAACTGGCAACCACGAACCTGTTACTGCTGGACGTGTTGAGAAAATGTCGAAATCCAAGCATAACACCATTGATCCGCAGGATATCCTTGATACCTACGGCGCGGATGCGGCTCGGCTGTTTATTTTATCAGATTCTCCACCTGACCGTGATTTGGAATGGACGGAGAGTGGATTGGAAGGGGCATGGAGGTTTATCAACCGTTTGACCCGTGTTATTCAAGATAAAAAAGCTCTCCTAGAAACCTCCCCCGAAGGGGATGGCCCGTTGTCCGAAGCTGCCAAAAAGTTGCAGCAAAAAGCTCACCAGACCATTGACCTGATTGGAAGAGATATTGATGCGTTTCATATGAATAAAGTTGTGGCGCGGCTACGCGAATTTACCAACCTCCTTGAGGAATTCTTGCCAGAAAGTCCTGCTGATGCCAAAGTCTTACGAGAAGCCACAGAGTTTCTAGTGCGTGGGTTTAATCCTGTCATTCCCCACGTGACTGAGGAGCTTTGGGCAGAGCTTGGCCACACAACCTATCTGGTTCATACGCCGTGGCCGAAGGTCAACGAAGCTTTTCTTCAGGAAGACTCTGTGACAATTGCAGTCCAGATTAACGGCAAATTGCGTGCAACAATTACAATCCCGCGTGATTGTGAATCTCGCGCTGTTGAAGAAATGGTTTTGGCCAACGATGATGTTAAAAAGGCTCTGGATGGACGAGTGATCCAGAAAACGATTGTTGTTCCCAACCGTATTGTCAATGTTGTGGTGGGAGGGTAAGAACGTGCGCGTTTTTCCGTTTCTTGCCCTCTTTTTTCTTTGTATTCTTTTGCTCTCTGCGTGTGGTTTTACCCCGCTTTACGGGACAAGGAGTTCAGAAGGAAGACCAGAGGGAAATTCATCCCTTTCCCTCAGAAGCTCTTTTGCCCAAGTTGAGGTTTCTTTAATCCCCGACCGTTCTGGACAAATGCTGCGCAACTTGCTGATTGATAGGCTTTATAGCGGTGGATATCCCGTGAATCCGTCCTACACACTCAAAATCGAGAAGCTAGCCGAAGCCAAAGGGGAGCTGGATATTACCAAGAGTGCTGAAGCTACCCGCGCTCAGTTAACCATACGAACCCAAATGGTTTTGCTGGATGCAAAAGGTGTTGAGGTTCTTCGCCGCCCGCTCTCCAGCATTACCAGCTATAATGTTTTGCAGAGTGAGTTTGCAACGCGCGTGACCGAAGAAAACGCCCGCAGCAATGCCATTGCTGAAATTGCGCGTCAGATTGAACTGGCCCTCTCTCTTTATTTTCATGCCTCGAAATGAAGCTGAAAACCAACCAGATTGACTCATTCTTGAAGAAACCGGATGCGGCTGTCCGTGCGGTGCTGGTTTACGGCCCTGATGCTGGATTGGTGCGTGAGCGCGGACATACACTCTCCAAACTTATTGTTGCAGATCTGAACGATCCTTTTAATGCAGCTCACTTGACCGGAGAAATAATCGAAGCCGACCCCTCCCGCTTATTTGACGAATTAAACGCACAATCTTTAATGGGGGGAGATCGGTTGGTTCGTATTACCTCTCCGGCGGAAGTTATTGCCTCTCATCTTAAAGAATGGCTCAAATCGAAGCCGCGCGGAGGGGTGTTTGTTGTCATTGAGGCTGGAGACCTTGGCACGCAGAGTGCCTTGCGCAAACTTTTTGAAGCAACCGATAACGCGGCGGCTCTCCCTTGCTATGTTGAAGATGAGCGGAGTGTTGGCAGTTTTATTCGTGATGAACTGCGCGGCTCGGGCCTGACTATTTCCGCTGATGCGCTTGACCTCATGGCTCAAAGTATCAAAGGGGACCGACAAAAAGCACGCATGGAAATTGAGAAACTGATTGTCTATATGATCTCTTCTCCGCAGAAAACAGTCTGTGTAGCTGACGTGCAGCAATCTTGTGGAGATAGTGGCGTTCAAAGTTTTGACGATCTTGCTTATGCTGTAACCGGAGGAAACGTTGCTCTCGCCTTGCGGTCTTATCGCCGCCTTCTTGAAGACGGAAAAGAGCTGATGGCTATTGAACGGGTTTTGCAAAACCATTTATCCCGCCTCCATTTGGTGCGGTGTCAAATTGACCAAGGGATCCCGCTTGAAACGGCTATGAAAAGTCTTCAACCTCCTGTGTTCTTCAAACAAGCTGATTTGTTTAAGGTTCAGGTTAATCGGTTCTCTGCGGGAAGATTGCGGCAGCTTTTGCTACGCCTTGCACAGGTTGAAGCGAAAACCAAGCAAACTGGAATGCCAGCAGAAACGTTGGTCAGTGACTATATCGTCAAAGCGGCGAGTTTATAACCTATTTTCCGATACAGAAATCCCGAAAGATTTTATCGAGCAATTCTTCAACGCCGACTCGTCCGGTAATTTCCCCCAGAAACCGAATGGCAAGGCGGACATCTTCGGCGGCCAGTTCGGGGAGAGGGGCTATGACAGATCTTTCCAGAGAGACAAGAGCGTTTTCAAGGGCATGACGGTGACGTGTACGGGTCAGGCTCGGCGTAGCCATCTGAGGACCAGCAAGGGCTCTGAGAGAATTGCAAACTTCTGATAAAAAAGTTTCCATTCCTTCTCCGCTTTGTGCTGACAAACGGATAAAACGTTCATCATAAACATCTTCCAAAAGACCAAGATCGGCCTTGTTTGCCACGAGTAGAGATGTTTCATCAATTAAGTTAAGCGTGTGAGGGTCAGGAGTGCGTGTTCCATCGAATAATAGAATTTTGAGATCTGCCTCTTTGGCCCGACAAAGGGCGCGGCGGATTCCTTCGCTTTCAATTCCTTCTTGCCCTTCTTGTCCAATTTGCTCTGGCCGCAATCCGGCTGTGTCGGAAATAATAGCTGGATAACCGCCAATGTTCAAATGGGCCTCAATGATGTCTCGTGTTGTCCCTGGAAGGGCTGAAACAATTGCCACATCCCGCTGGGCAAGAGCGTTCAGTAAAGAAGATTTTCCTGCGTTGGGTGACCCAAGAATGACCAGATGAAACCCGCTGCGCAGACGTTCCCCTCGTCGATTGTCATCAAGATGCGCGGTTAATTCTTCGTGCAGATCAGATAAGTCAGGGCGAACCCGCAGCAATAAATCTTCGGGCAGGTCTTGATCGGAAAAATCAAGATCAGCTTCCATCAAGGCCAGAATATGCGTCAGGCGATTCGTCCATCCTTCGTATAAACGAAACAGTCCGCCGTCCATCTGAGTCAGGGCTTGTTCGCGCTGGGCTTCGGTTTCGGCCTCGATAAGATCTCCGATGGCTTCTGCTGCGGTTAAATCTATTTTTCCGTTTTCAAAAGCCCGCCGTGTAAATTCTCCCGGGTGGGCCAATCGGTGATGGTCTTGAGCCGACAGCACTTTAAGGAGACCTTGCACAACGGCAATACCGCCGTGCAGGTGGTATTCCACAACATCTTCTCCCGTAAAGCTTGACGGGGAGCGAAAGCCGATGACCATCGCATGATCGAGAATTAGTCCGGTTGCGGGGTCAGACAAAGTCCTGAGAACGACATTGCGAGGAACGGGTGCGGGACTGGCTCTGGTCAGGTTTTTTAGACTCTCCCACGCATTTGGGCCAGAAACCCGAACAACAGCAACGCCTCCTCGTCCAGCGGCGGAGGAGAGAGCATAGATAGTCTGAGTGGTAGGGGTCATATGAGAGAATCTATCTTTTACGCTTGTTTGCTGGAGCTTCTGGCTTATCTTTGCTCGCAGAGGGTGAAGCGGCCTGATTCATATTGAAATTCATGCCCCCCATCTGTCCCCAAAAATTCTAATGCATATAAGACCATCCTTGAAACAAAGCAGGAACCCACGTTTTCATTAAAGCTTCCGGTTCCATAGTCTGGATATTTTCGGCCAATTTCTTACTTAGTTGGTCCATAAGGTCTTGTTGCATGGGCAAAACGTCCGGCAAACCAAAAAACTGTCTAGCTTCTTCGGGGGTGCAGTCAACATTGATAGAAAATCGCATGGGACCTCTCTTTTTCTTCCTCCATAGAAGAACAAGCCAGAGGTCTTGTCCACCAAAAAGATGATGAGTGAGACAAAATTTACCTCTGGTTTTTAGGGTAAGTCTTGTGCTTAATTATGCCCATGAGCGAGAGTGACCTTCCTGTCCAACCCCCTTTAACGATGCCCAGTCAGGAGATAAACCTGATTGATCCTAAGTTGATTGAACGTGCTCTTAAGAGGTTGCAGGGGCTGGTCAAGGGAAATGGGTTGCGGGTTGAGGACGTGAGTGTCGAAAGCTGCACTGCCAAGGTTTACCCATTTACAGCAAAAACGGTTCTTAAATTAACTCCGCGATATGGAGTCCGTATTGAGCCGGGCCGAAATACGGCATCTGAATTGGTAACATCTCAAGAAGATTTCCAAAAGGAACTTTCGTTGTCTTTAATAAGGGCTCGGACCGAGCCTGCTAAGCGGAAAATAATTTTTGATACAGTTTTTATGCGTCCCGATAAAGGGTTCGGCATGAAGAACCAGAAAATGACCTTTGACGCACTTGCTCGCAACTTGGTTCTGCACGAAGGCTGTCCAGCCTGTTCTCACACCGGAAAACTGCAATGTGCCAAGTGTTATGGTCACGGTGTGTTGACCTGTCAGAATTGTCAAGGTCGTCGTCAAACTGTTTGTCCACAATGCCGAGGAACAGGACATACCCCAACTGCGAATGGCCATCAAACTTGCTCGAAATGTAGGGGTGACGGAAAAGTTTCCTGTATCAAATGCCATGGTCGTGGACAGGTTCAATGTACAATTTGCAGGGCTTCTGGAACTTTGTCGTGTAAAAAATGTGTGGGAACTGGTTGGCTATCGCACTTGGCCCATGTCGAGATTGAGGCTTTGATTAGTTTCGATTTCCAAAGGCATGTTCTTCCTCCAGAAACGGTCAATATGATTGAATCTTTAGGGGCCCGTTTGGTTGAAAAAGGGGATGTTGAAGTGACCCTACGTCCCGTACCGTTTCACAACCAGAGTCAAGACAAGGAGCCGGATGACATGATCTTCATTGATTATGATGCGAAGGTTCCTCATGGCAATATCCAGTTTCGTTTCAAAAACAGAATTATTCCAGCGACATTATTTGGCTACCATGGACGCTTGATTGAGGCTCCGGCCTTTTTGGATGATTTGACCAAAAAGGGCCAGAGTGTCTTGCTAGAAGCTAGCAAAGGGTTCGGAAACGTAGCCGGAAAAATTGCCCGTGCTGCGAAATATAAAATGTTACAAGAAGTGATTGTACAAACAGCCCTTCGAAAAACCCCTCGCAAAGCTCTCGAAACTCTTACGGCAAAATACCCGATGGGAATTACCGCTGACCGCTTATTGGAACTTAGCATTCTTGCCGATGCCGCCTTGCAAGCCATTACCCGCAAAGCTCGTTTGCTAGGCAGCGCAAGCGGCTTGGCGATCTATTTTGCCTTCTTACTTTTTTACTTTGTTGGAAACTTAAGGATGTCTCTTGGGTTGGTAGGTGTGCCGATTCTGGCTCTTGATCTCCTTGATTTTGTTTTTCTGCCAATCGGGTTTTATAGCGGTGTTTTGGGTGCGCAGATTCTGGCTCTTCTTGCTCGCCGCAAAGCTCTCTCTTCTTTTCTTAAACCGGAAGTTTTGGGCAATACACTACCCAAAGCTGGAGAAGCCGTTTGGTGGTCTCTCGGAGGAAGTTTCGTTTTGTTTTGCAGCGTTCTTGCCATCGCGTTCTTGGCAGATATTCCGCTGCCTGACTGGCTGATGAGTTTTTTATAATGTGATATTTAGGTTCTTCGGTTCTAAGAAAAAAAACCGCTCCTACCAGAGGTCAGGGGAGAGCCTCTGGTAGGAAACGGCAGGTTGCGTCACAATCTTCTGGATTTAGCTCTTTACTATGGTCCGGTTAAGAGGGGCCGCCTAACAGGACCATTACCCAAAACTTAGGTGTTACAAAGCTTGCTGACTTTGACACTCACACGGGGCTTACATCGCTTGAACCCTAGACAGATTGTTCTTTCCGGCCGAGCGCCGACCCTGAAAACTGGTTGGTTGGTATACCTCGTGGCCAGCGGAGGATACAAGGGGTAGGGGATGGCCACGGGAGCAAACCAGTTCAGGAGAGAGGAAATCAGAAGCCTTAGCCTCCGTAGTTGAGAAAAAGAAGAGGGCAATAGCAAAGGTCAGAAGGACAACAGATAACCAAACAGTAACAAGATAACGAAAGGCACGGCGCGAGAGATCGGCCGCCAACACAGCGTGTTTATTCATAATTTACCACCCGAAACTTTATTATTTTTTCTTTTTGGTTTGTGGCAATTCCTTTTTAGGGGAACACAAACTCCATCCTTTTATTGCAACATGGAAAATAAATTATAGCAATCACTTTCGTTTCGATTTTAGGATGGTTTTCTATAAAATTTTTGGCATTGCTAAATTAATATAGTATTGTGGGTACAGAGGTGATACTCTGG
>CAYZAR010000002.1:0-29545 GCA_964476455.1 uncultured Micavibrio sp. | reverse complement strand
GTTCAGGCCAAGCCGCAGCGCGGTCGAAATCAGAAGAATGGTCGGGAAAGTCGAGAACTCAAGCGGGCGGCGGATAAACAAGGTAATCATCAAAATGACGATGGAAAAAGTAATGGAAATCGCCAGCCCTATATCCACCACCCATGAAGGCATGGGAACCAGCATGAACATAAGGATGAGAATCAGCCCCACAGCCAACGCAAAGTCCCCGCGCAGCAGGGAATTCATGGCTGAGCGGGCACTCGGGACATTGGAAAACGCTGGCGGACCTGCCATATGACAAAAAACCTAGGTTATCTTTCCCTATGGTAGCGTTTATTGCCGACTCCGGCAAATAAATAGAAGGCACAAATTGAAGACCCAAAACATCTTGACATATTTAGATGGTTTCATTTACATCTTGGTAAATTTTACCATAAAAGAGAGAGGGTTCTCAATGTCCGTTGCCACAAGTTTTGCTTCTGCTGCGTCGAAGGCAGCTCCCCCTCCTTCTTGGAAGGAGACAATCACGGGATCACGTTATACGGTCGTGGCTCGCTCTCACTATGATCTGTGCCTTGAGCCAAGGGCGGTTCAGGAAGCTGGCGCGGCTGGTTTTGATGTTTTGATTGCGTTGCTGCGAGTTACCGCAAAAAGTTATGGTTCGGAGGTTACCCGCAAGGAAAGCAATTTTCCCAAAGAGTTCAGGCGAGCAAGGGCGACGGATAAAGAGAGAGCTCCCGCTGTTACCGTTTTGCATGAAATAAAATTGAAAACAGGTTTGTCCAAACAAGAGGCAGAACGCAGGCTATCTGAGCTGGCAGAGAAACTGAAACAAGGGGACGGATATGCTGATTCTCTCGTTGAGGGGATGGGGTACGCAGAGAAAATAGAACGGACAAAACCCGTTTACGTATATGCGTAGTCAGGTAGAGGAGCCGAGTTCTTTTGCGAGCAGCTGGAGGTCAATCCAGCTCTCTTTTTTCTTGATGGGTGTTCTGAGCAAATAAGACGGGTGATAGGAGGGAAGGGCCGGATGGCGGCTGCCTCCAATCTCTGGAGTTTGAGGCGTGTAGTCTTTCCACTTTCCGCGCAGCTTGCTGATACCTTCTTCGGTTTGGAGCAAGGCTTTGGTGGGAACGGCTCCTAAGAAAAACAGAACCTTCGGCTGGAGCAACGCAATATGACGTTCGATAAAGGGTAGGGACATCTCAATTTCAGCAGGCGAGGGGCTGCGGTTTCCCGGGGGTCGCCAGTTGAGGATATTGGTAATATAGACAGATTTTTCTGGATCTTCCTCCCACCGACTAAGGCCAATACAGGCAAGCATTTTATCCAGTAATTGTCCTGAGGCTCCGACAAAGGGTTTGCCTTGAGCATCTTCTTCGGCCCCCGGGGCTTCACCGATAATCATAACTCTGGCTTTGGGGTTTCCTTCGGCAAAGACCATATTGGTTGCTGTTTTCCGAATGGCGAGGCCCTCAAATCCGGCAATCGCGGCGCGGAGTTCTTCAAGCGTTGTCGCCGAGCGGGCCAGTTTGGCAGCCGCCAAGCAGGCCTCGGCAGTGCCAAGAGGTAAAGAAGCCATTGGTGGTTGGGATTTATGCGATTTGCTTTCAATGACTTCCGCTGTGGCTGTTTTTTGCGGTGCGGCAAGCCAATTACGCGGGGTTTCTTGCAAAACCTCATCTGCACCTGCTTCTATATGCCATTCAAGCCAGAGGGCAGGGTTATCTAGAAACTTTTGCGGGGCAGCTGACTCCATCCGCCAGATTTCCTTTTTCACTAAGAGATTATTTTTTATTCTTGATATATAATGGAGACAGTGACAACCCTCATAATGCCTATTTTCCTAATAACTCCACAGGATTTCATCCCATGACCGCCCCTCGATCTGACCGTGATAGCATGGCGTATGACATTGTAATCATTGGTGGCGGGCCAGCCGGCTTGTCTTGCGCCATCCGTTTGAAGCAAGTGGATCCCTCTCTGACCGTTTGTGTTTTGGAAAAAGGGTCGGAAATTGGAGCTCATTCTCTTTCTGGCGCGGTTCTGGAGCCAAGGGCTTTAGCTGAGCTTTTTCCAGATTGGAAAGAACGGGGAGCCCCGTTGACTTGTTCGGCCAAGGAAGATTTTTTCGTTCTTTTAACGAAGGAGAGTCATTTCGTTCTACCCACGCCGCCGCAAATGCATAACGAAGGAAATTACATTATCTCGCTGGGGAGTTTTGCCAAGTGGTTAGCTGGACAAGCGGAATCTCTCGGGGTTGAAATCTATGCAGGGTTTGCGGCGGCTGAAATTCTGTTTCATGAGGATGGCTGCGTCAAAGGCGTGGCGACAGGCGATATGGGCTTGGACAAAAACGGTGAGCCAAGCGCATCGTTTCAATGTGGGATGGAGTTGCACGCACGGCAGACCGTTTTTGCCGAAGGGTGTCATGGGTCTTTGAGTCAGGAAATTATCCGTCATTTTAATCTGCGGGAGGGCAGATCCCCTCAGACTTACGGTTTAGGAATCAAAGAGATTTGGGAAATCCCCGCCGATCAGCACCACCAAGGCCGCGTGGTCCATACGCTGGGCTGGCCGCTTGATCCTCATACCTATGGTGGCTCGTGGCTGTATCACATGGAGAATAACTTGGTATCGCTTGGTTATGTGGTGGGGCTGGACTATCAGAATCCATACCTGTCTCCGTTCGAGGAAATGCAGCGTCATAAAACCCACCCCTATCTTCAACAAACCCTCAAGGGCGGCAAGCGTATTTCCTATGGGGCGCGGGCTTTGGTGGAGGGTGGATTGCAAAGTCTTCCCAAGCTGACTTTCCCCGGGGGGGTGTTGATTGGGGATAGTGCTGGATTTTTGAACGTTGCAAAGATCAAGGGCAATCATGCCGCAATGAAGTCAGGGATGATCGCTGCTGAAGCTCTGGCCGAGAGTAAGGACGCTGTCGAATGTACAACTTACACGGAAAAATTCAAAGCCAGTTGGCTCTATGATGAACTTTATAAAGTTCGCAATATCCGTCCCGGGTTTCACAAAGGATTGTGGTTAGGGTTGTTGCATTCGGTTTTTCAAACCTTGGGAGGGTGGAGGATTCCCTATACACTTTCTCACCATGCCGATCATTCACAGTTACAACCTGCGGCGCAGAGCGAGAAAATAAACTATCCCAAGCCGGATGGAGTTTTGACTTTTGACCGCCTATCAAGCGTGTTCCTTTCAGGAACCAACCATCAGGAGGGGCAGCCTTGTCATTTGAAACTCTCTGATCCAAATATTCCGCTGGAGCGGAATTTACCAGTGTGGGACGAACCCGCCCAACGGTACTGCCCTGCAGGGGTTTATGAGATTGTGGAAGAAAACGGAAAAAAAGTCTTTCGGATCAATTCCCAGAACTGCGTTCACTGCAAAACCTGCGATATTAAGGACCCTAGTCAGAACATTATATGGACGGTTCCTGAGGGCGGAAATGGTCCAAATTACTCAGGAATGTAACTTTTTTGGCTAGACCTCTCTGGCCTTTGACTTATATGCTAATTTAATCTAACCGCGTGTTTCCTTGAAGGCCATTATGACCCGTTTCCCTCTTCTCTTCTTCTGCCTCATATCTTCTTTCTCTCTGTTAGGGGGGTGTGACGATTCAGACAATAAAACAGAAGGTAATAATAACTCTTCGGGCGTGATAGGGTATTATGCGCCCTCCGGTTCTTATGTGCCTCAAAAAACACTTTCGGGCAGTTATCTGGCGGGACATTTTGCGCAGTCGTCCTACGATTGGGATCATGCAGAAAAATTCTTGAATGAAGTTCTGCTCACGGATCCTAAAAATGCTGAGTTGCAACGGCGGGCGATGGCATTAGCTTTGGGATCGGAACAATTTGAAAAAGCCGTTCGTGCCGCGAGAGCTGTGGTTCAGCAAGATCAACAAGCTCCGCTTCCTCATATCTTGATTGCTTTGGAGTATTTCAAAAATGGCCGCTATGATGAGGTTGCCAAAGAAACATTGGGAGTTCAACAAGACGGCGTAACTCAGTTTATGCTTCCCTTGATGAACGCATGGTCCCAAGCGGGCATGGGCAAAACAGATGTTGCCGATTTGGGTGGTAATGCTGTTCATATCTATCAGGCGATTTTGATTGCCGATTACCGCAACGATGAGGAGGTTCTCAAAAAACTTGCTTCGCGCCAGTTTGGAACACTTGCTCTTTCGGTTGACTCTCTTGAAAAAATTGCCGAAATTTATGCTCGTCATGGAATTGTTGCGCCGGCGCGGGATATTTACAGCGTACTGAAAAGCGGGTTGCCGTCTCGTGCGGCTGAATTTCAGGAAAAAATTGACTCTGTTGGAAAGAACCGCAGCGGAGAGCCAGTCAAATCACCTCAAATTGGTTTAGCACAAGCGTTATTTGATATGGGGCAGGTTCTTTCTGAGCACTACGAAGATAGTGCGCGTCTTTTTATCCAGATGGCGCAGTATTTGAATCCTAATGCACCCGATACGCTAATGGTTTTAGCCGAGATGTCGGCGCGGCATGGTCAGTACGATGTCGCGATTGATTATCTGCAACGCATTGATACAACGAAAAACAAAGAACAAGAAATTCGCATTCGTCGGAGTGTAGCCGAGCTTCTTGAAGAGGACGGAAAAACAGATCAAGCGGTGAATGTTCTAAGCGGCCTTGTCGAAAAATATCAAGATGTTGAAACCCAAATTCAAATTGGTGATTTGTATCGTCACAAGGAAGAGTATCAAGAGGCTCTTGCCCAATACAACAAAGCCTTTGCTCTCGTCAAAGGTGAGGTTCCCGAAAAATATTGGCAGTTACTTTATGCCAGAGGAATGACCCATGAGCGTCTTAAAAACTGGGTTCTGGCCGAGAAAGATCTGAAAGCCGCTTTGGTTCTTCAACCAGATCATCCCTACGTTCTCAACTATCTCGGTTATAGTTGGTTAGATCAGGGAATCCATTTGGAACAGGCAACGGAGATGATTGCCAAGGCCGTTTCTCTTCGTCCTGATGATGGATATATTGTCGATTCTTTAGGTTGGGCTCATTATCGTGGTGCTGAGTATTCTGAGGCAGTCAAAGCCCTTGAACAAGCGGTTTCTCTGCTTCCCAATGACCCAACGGTCAATGATCACTTGGGAGATGCCTATTGGCAAGTGGGGAGGAAGAATGAAGCTAGGTTTCAGTGGAAGCGTGCTTTGAGCTTTACCAAGGAAGCGGAACTCCAAAAATCTTTGAATGATAAAATTGAAAAAGGCATTCCGCGGTTGCCGGAAAAAGTTGCTCCATCGGAAAAGTCTCTAGATAAGGCCGAGGTTCCGCATTGAGGAAATACCATTCTTAGACACGATCAAATGGTCGTGAATTACAATGGAAAATGGTTTTCCTGCAGCGATAATATCTTTGGTCATGACAATGTCCGGTTGGCTTGGGGTCATATCTCCGCTGGGGTGATTGTGGACCAGAATAATTGCAGTTGCTCCTAGCTCAAGGGCGCGTTTCATGATCTCTCGAGGATAGGCAGGCGTATGGTCCACGGTTCCTGTTTGCTGGGTTTCATCTGCAATCAACTCGTTCTTTTTGTTGAGAAAGAGCAAGCGAAAATGTTCTTTGCGCTCATGGGCCATGCTTGCTTTCAAGTAGTCAAGTAAGCGGTCCCATGAATTCAAAACGGGCTTTTTCAAGAGGTCTTGTTTCATCATCAAAAAGGCGGCGGCTTCAACTGTTTTCAAGCTGGTTATAGCCAGATCTGAGATGCGCTCGGACGGAGACTGTTTTTCATTAAAGCGCAAAAATTCTTCAGGACCTGCATGAAAGACACCAGAGAGTGTTCCAAAGTAGGCCAGCAGATTTTTAGCCAAGGGTTTTACATCTCGACGTGGAATAGCCATGAATAACAAAAGCTCAAGTAATTCGTAATCGGCCAAGGCCGTCTCTCCACCCTTCAAAAAACGCTCCCGTAAGCGGTCCCGATGCCCAACGTGATGAGGTGGATCTATTTTGACGGCGGCTGTGTCAGACATTGTGATATGGGGGTTTGTGGCGTCCCGTCGGAGACAGGGTGAAAATCTCATATCCGGTTTCTGTGACAGCGAGAGAATGTTCGAACTGGGCAGAGAGTCCCTTGTCCCGCGTGACAGCGGTCCATCCGTCTGAGAGAACTTTGGTTTCCCATGTGCCGGTATTTATCATCGGTTCAATGGTAAAGAACATTCCGGCTTCGAGAATAATTTTGTCGGAAGAGGGAGCGTAGTAGTGCAGAACCTGAGGGTCAGAGTGGAAAGTTTTGCCAAGGCCATGACCACAAAAATCTCGGACAACAGAAAACCTTGCGCCTTCGGCAACTTTCTGAATAGCTTTACCAATGTCGCCCAAAGTTGCCCCGGGCCTAACGGCTTCGATACCAGCCATCATGGATTCGTAGGTTATGTCCACGAGTCGCTTGGCCTTGATGGGAACTGCATCCCCGATAAGATACATTCGGCTGGTGTCTCCGTGCCATCCATCCACAATAACTGTTACGTCAATGTTGACAATGTCACCATCTGCTAATTTTTTTGGCCCGGGAATTCCGTGGCAAACCACATGGTTAATGGATGTGCAAATGGATTTCGGGAAGCCATGATACCCAAGGGGAGCTGGAATTGCCCCGCGAGAAGTAATAAAGTTATGACAGATTTGGTCGAGTTCTTCGGTTGTAACCCCCGTTTTAACATAGGGAATAATCATATCCAGCGTTTCGGCGGCAAGCTTTCCGGCAAGCCGCATGGATTCAAAATCTGCCGGAGAATGAATTTCAATTCCATCTGCCGTAAAACGATTGGGGGAGAGAGGGTCTTTCACTTGACGCTGGCCTTGGCTACTTACATAATAAAAAGAGGTAGTACATTTCTCTCTTTTATCCTATTCGCCTTGGGTTTGGCAACATGACGCACACATCTTTGACAGCGGCCGTTCTTGTAATTGGCAATGAAATCCTCTCCGGTCGGACGCAGGACACAAATTCCCAGTGGATTGCCGAAAAAATGGGGGAGAGAGGCATACAAATCATAGAGATTCGTCTGGTTCCCGATCAGGAAGAGGCCATTGTTCGCGCAGTGCGGGAATTAAAGGGCAGGGTGACCTATTTGTTCACAACGGGCGGAATTGGCCCCACCCATGACGATATTACCACCGACAGCGTTGCAAAGGCTTTCGGACTTCCGGTTGAACTGAATGCCGAGGCGCGGGCTTTGCTTCTGGCCCATTACGAAAAGAACGAGACTCAGTTGACAGAAGCACGTCTTCGAATGGCGCGTATTCCAGTCTCGGCGAGCTTGATTGAAAATCCGGTCTCTTCCGCCCCCGGGTTTCGGATTGAGAATGTTTTCGTTTTGGCAGGTGTGCCGAGAATCATGCAAGCTATGTTGGATCACGTTTGTTCCAGTCTTGAGTCTGGTCCTCCCATCCTCTCAAACACAATTGCGTGCAGCTTGGCCGAGAGTGAAATTGCCGAAGATTTATCCGAGATTCAAAGGCGTTATCCAAAGGTTGAAATTGGGAGTTATCCTCATTTCCGTATGGGGGCGTTGGATCTGTCGCTGGTTCTAAAATCTACTTTGAATGACGTCCTGCACACGGCAACAATGGAAGTGATTGATCTAATTGCTAAACATGGCGGACTTCCTCGCGCAATGAGTATCAAGTCTGTTCCTCCTTCTTGAGAATAAAGAAAGACACAAAAATCATAAAAATTGGGTTGAAATCTTTTTATAGGCTAGATATAACTCCCTCCTGAGCTGCGGGTGTGGTGAAACTGGTAGACGCGCTGGACTCAAAATCCAGAGCCGCAAGGCGTGTCGGTTCGATTCCGACCACCCGCACCATCAAAATACTTATAACTAAGTTTATAATTATTTATACAGTTGTCATCCAAGGCAAGGGAAGCCAAGCTGACCGCAGATCGGGGATTTGGTATGTTGAGCGCAGCGTCCCTGCGGGACGCGCCCACGGGATGACGAATAGGTAATTATAGACTTAGTTATAAACACTGTAAAAAGCTTTGGGGTCCGCCATTTCGGCGGTGAGCTGTGGTGAATCGTCCGGACTCTCCTTTGATTCTTTTGTGCGCGGGTGGAACAGGTGGCCATATGTTTCCTGCCTGCGCTTTGGCTGAGGAGTTGCTCTTGCGCGGGTTTCGAGTCGCTTTTGCGACCGACTCTCGTGGACAAAAATACCTTGGAGGAATGGAAGCCGTTCCGCAATTTCTGCTATCCAGTGCCCCCTATCTGCCCGGGATGAAGGGAAAATGGGCCGTTATAAAGGCCTTACTCGCAGGATATATTGAGGCGTATCGTTTGATCGGGCGGCTTCGCCCCGCTGTGGCGGTTGGTTTTGGAGGGTATCCGTCCGCGCCGCCGATGTTTGCGGCTTTGCATCGCCGGATTCCTACTTTGATCCACGAACAAAACGCTATTTTGGGCATGGCCAATATCCTGCTGGCCCCCTTTGTTGATAAAATTAGTCTTTCCCTGTTTCCCACGGCGCGGCTTAAGCCAAAATGGGCTGGAAAATCCCATGTGACAGGAAATCCTGTGCGGGCTGAAATTGTCGCTCTTTCTAATGCCGCCTATCCGGACCCTAGCGGGGTTCTTCAGATTCTCATCGTGGGAGGATCACAAGGAGCAAAGGTGTTTTCTGAGGTTATTCCTCCGGCTCTCAAAAACCTTCCTGCAGAAATCAAGTCTCGCCTTAAAATTGCCCAGCAAGCCAGAGCCGAGGATCTTCCGGCTGTGGTGACCACGTATCAAAATTCGGGATTGGATGTTGAGGTGTACCCCTTTTTTCGTGATATGCCAGAGAGGTTGGGGGCGGCGCATTTGCTGGTTGCTCGCTCGGGGGCAAGCACTGTTGCCGAAGCCAACGTCGCGGGGCGGCCTGCTCTGTATGTTCCCTTTCCATGGAATCGGGATAACCAGCAAAAGTTTAACGCTGAAGTGGTCGCGGCGGTGGGTGGAGCAAAAGTCTTGCTGGAAAAGGATATGACCCCAGACAGTTTTCGCTCCGCCTTACTCTCTTTTCTTGAAAACCCCGAGGGGTTGTGCCAAGCGGCGGCGGCTGCCAGAACTTTGGCACAGCCACAAGCTGCCCAGAAATTGGCTGATGATGTGGTCTCTTTGCTTGCATCTTAATAATCCTATTGTGATGATGGCTCATCTTTGCCATGTATAGGCACTTACCAGAAAAAAGAGGTGCACGATGCGTCATATTCCCCCTGAAATTGGAACTTTGCATTTTATAGGCATTGGTGGCATTGGCATGAGTGGCATTGCCGAAGTTTTACGAACTTTAGGCTATGATGTGCAGGGAAGTGATATTGCAGATAGCTACAATGTGACTCGTTTGCGCAAGCAGGGCATTCGGGTGAAAATTGGTCATGAGCCCGCAAACCTTGAGTGCGAGGATGGAAAATTTCCCGGGGCTGTGCCCGGGGCTGTGGTTGTGTCCTCTGCCATCAAAGCAGATAACCCTGAACTGATTGCGGCGCGAGAATTAAAACTTCCCATTGTCACGCGTGCCGAAATGTTGGGTGAGTTGATGCGTCTCAAATGGACGGTGGCGATTGGGGGAACGCACGGCAAAACTACAACAACTTCGATGGTGGGGGCTATGCTGGAAGTGGGAGAGCTTGACCCAACAGTTATCAATGGCGGAATCGTCAATGCTTACGGCACAAATACGCGCTTGGGGCAGGGAGATTGGATGGTGGTAGAAGCCGATGAAAGCGATGGATCTTTCACGCGCCTTCCCGCGACAGTGGCTGTTGTTACCAATATTGATCCCGAACATCTAGATCACTACGGATCGTTTGAGGCTATTCGCGCTGGTTTTTTGAGATTCATCGAGAACATTCCCTTTTATGGGTTTGCCGTGATGTGTAGCGATCATCCTGTGGTGCAAAGTCTTATCCCTGAGGTGGCTAATCGTCGGGTGATTTCCTACGGATTTAACGCACAAGCCGATGTGCGAGCAATCAATCTTCGTCATACGGCCCTAGGAAGTACTTATGACGTGGTGATTTCTGGATGGGTTACACCAGATGGTGAGGATCTGGTTATGAAGGATGTTTTCTTACCTATGATGGGACGGCACAATGTTCAAAATTCTTTGGCCGCAATTGCAGTTGGCTATCAATTAAAAATATCTCCTGAGCAAATGATGAGGGCTCTCAATAATTTTAGTGGTGTAAAAAGGCGGTTCACGCGTACTGGAATTAGTCATGGCATCACGGTTGTTGATGATTACGCGCACCATCCAGTTGAAATTGCGGCTGTTCTCAAAGCGGCTCGTCAAGCCTTGGGAGATGGAGGAGGACGCGTGATTGCGGTTATGCAGCCACACAGATATTCTCGCCTCTCTAGTTTGTTTGAAGAATTCTGTACTTGTTTTAATGAAGCCGAGTCAGTGATTATTGCGGATGTTTATGCGGCTGGGGAATCTCCCATTGAGAACGCAACGAAAGAGAACTTGGTTGAAGGCATTCTCAATCATGGTCACCACGATGTGCGGGAACTTGACTCTCCCGATTCTCTGGCCCCCCTTATTTCCAGCATGGCGCGGGCAGGGGATTTTGTGATCTGTCTTGGGGCTGGAAATATTACGCAGTGGGCCCATACTTTGCCGGAAGAGTTGGAAACCATTTTTATAAACACGGCGCGATCAGAGGTGGTGAATGGTTGAGTCTGCCTTAAAGCCATCTTCCTTGCCCGTGGTGCGGGGACGATATACGGCTAACGCCCCACTCGGAGAAGTCGGGTGGTTTCGTACAGGAGGGCGTGCTCAAATCCTCTATAAACCGGCGGATCGTGAGGATTTGATAGACTTTATGGCAGGGGTTTCTCCTGATATTCCAGTGATGGTTCTCGGTGTTCTTTCGAATACGATTGTCCGAGATGGAGGCGTGCCCGGGGTAGTTATTCGTTTGGGTCGTGATTTTGCTACTATCGAACCGGAGGAAGGTTTTCGTCTCAGGGCTGGTGCAGCGGCTCTGGATGTGAACGTAGCAGAGGTTGCAGGGCAAAATGGAATTGCGGGTCTTGAGTTTTTAAGTGGAGTCCCGGGAACCATTGGCGGAGCTTTGCTCATGAATGCCGGAGCCTATGGTGGTGAGGTCAAAGATGTTTTGATCGAAGCGGACATACTTGAAAAAAGTGGGACTGTGCGCAAGGTGTTTCCCCAAGATTTGAATATGACGTATCGTCATACAGATACGCCAGAGGGGGCAATTTTTCTTAGTGCCTTGTTTCAGGGTAAGCCTGATCATCCCGAAACAATTGCGGATCGCATGACGGAGATTCGAGAGCGACGGGCATCTACCCAACCAATCAAATCACAAACCGGCGGTTCTACTTTTGCCAATCCAACTTTGGCGGAATTGAGTGCATCTGGTTTATCGCCAGAGACCAAAACATGGCAGTTGGTGGACCGTGTCGGGGGAAGGGGGCTGCGTATCGGCGGGGCGCAAATGTCTGAGCAGCACGCCAATTTCATGATCAATACAGGAACGGCCTCGGCACAAGATTTAGAAAATCTAGGCGAAGAAATCCGGCGGCGGGTCAAAGATCAATGCGGAATTGATCTGCGCTGGGAAATCAAACGTGTTGGTATTCCTGCCTTTTTTGGGATAGATAAAATTTTACGCAAATAATATAAAAACTTTTCATAAGTAATAATTAAAACGAATACTTGTTAGAATTTCACCAATAGTTGATCAAATTATTTTTTATTATGAAAAAATTTAAATCTTAACTCTCCTTTAACTTCTTTCGGTGTATTCTGAGAAGGTAAGGGAACGCTTTACATAAAAAATTAAAAACAATCTTGCTGGAAACCAAGGAGACCAAAGTATGAAGAAGATAATTGCACTTGTACAAGCTTACACGACCAAAGAAGACGGCGCGACGGCTATTGAATATGGTTTGATTGCTGCTGGGATTGCTTTGGCGATTGCTGGTGCTGTCGTTGCCTTCGGTGGCAGCTTGAACAGCCTGTTCGAAGATATGAGCACCACGCTGGATACCGCAGCGCCATAATAGGGTCGGTATCTTGATATGTGACGCTTTTGAAGAAAGCCCGCCCCCGAGGTGGGCTTTTTTCTCTTCCTCTCTGTTTTCTCCTTTTTCGTTTTTTCAAAGAAGATAATTTTATGATCGGCTTTCTTTTCTTTTTATTTGGCGTGTTGGTCACTCTCGGGATGTGCGCTATGGCGGCCGTTTCCGATTTTAAGGGATTTCGCATACCTAATATCGTGTCTGTTGTGATTATTATTGCCTTTGTGCTGGCCTTTGGCGTTACATCCTTAACGGGGCAGAGAGAATTTATCTTTGGGACTTATACGTCCCACGGTGTGGCGGCCTTAATTGTCTTGGTCGTGACGGCGATTATGTTCTGTTTGAAACAGTTAGGAGCGGGGGATTCCAAGTTTGCAACTGCCGTGGCCTTATGGGTTGGGTTGTCGGGCTTGGCGGCTTTTCTATTTTATATGGCTATGGCTGGTGGAGTAATTGCAGGGGTGTCGCTCATTCTCAAAAAATGGAAACCCCTTAAAAACCCTCCTGCCGAAAGCTGGTTGGCCAAGGCGCAAGAGGGACATCCCTCTGTTCCTTATGGAATCGCAATTGCACTCGGGACTCTAGCTTCTTTTATCTATACAGGGTATTTTAGTCCAGATAAGTGGCAGTCCATGTTTGTCGGGGTCCAATGATGTTTCCTTAAACATTTGTTAGGGCTTATGAGAGAAACTTCAATTTGCCTTTCTGCGTTGCGGTCCTGCCGTCTTTCCTTCTGCTCTGAAGTGAGCCAATTTTCTGAAAGTGGATATTTGATATGAATAAAAATATTCTAATCGTCCTTGGTGGTGGATTTCTCATCGCGCTGTTGGTTGCCATTATTGTGCAGGTCAGCTTTGGCTCGAAATCAAAGGATGCTGTCGAAATAGCCGTAGCGGCCAAGGCCCTTTCAACCGGAGCGGTGGTTGACGATTCAAACTTCAAATGGCAGTCATGGCCGAAAAGCTCAGTCTTTGACGGCGCGATTGTTCGTGAGGGCAATAAGAAAGTAAGCGACATGGCTAAAGGACGTCTGCGCCGTGATTTAGGGGCAGGGGAGCCTTTGCTTCCCGTTGCCTTGACCGTTGCGGGTAAGGGCAACGTCCTCGCTGCTGCGATGGAGCCCGGGATGCGGGCTGCTGCGATTAAAGTTTCTGCCGAATCAATGGTGGGGGGGTTTATTTCCCCGAATGACCGCGTTGATGTGATCCTGACCTATCAGGTACGCCTCTCAGGGGATGCGCGGGACGAAGCCGCAGATAAAGTGGACCGTTATGCCTCCCAAACCGTTCTGGAAAATGTCAAGGTTTTGGCTATTGACCAAGTCTCCAAAAAAGAAGACGACAAGGCAAAAGTTGGCCGGACCGTCACGCTTGAGGTTGATGCGGTTGGGGCCGAAAAGCTTGCTTTGGCTGTCCAGATGGGGGATCTGAGCTTGGCTCTGCGGGCTCTGGGGGATGCGGCTGTCTCTGACAAGAGCAAAAAAAACATGACCACCGATGTTGAAGTAAGTACCGTTTTGCAAGAAATAGGTAAAATTAAAAAGACATCTGGCGGAAAATCCGATATTGTGCGAGTCTATGGTGGTGATAAAATAGAAAACATTACTGTTCGCCGTTAGTTATTCTGAGTTTCTTCTTTCGGGTTCTCCGAAAAATCATCTATTTAATTGAAATAAAGGTTTATTGTTATGATGTTCACAGGTCTATCCACAGGTCTATCCACGGCTGCGCCGCGTTTGGGCCGTGCGGCCTGCCTTTTGGGGGCAGTCGCGTTTCTGTCGTTATGCCCCGCTTTGTCGGGGGCGCAGGCTGCTCCTCCTGTGCCCGTTCCTCCTGTTTCGGCTCCTGCGCCGCTCTTGTCGGCGGCGGCTATCCCCCTTCCTTTGCCCAGCAAAGAAGTCTTGGGCGAGGGGATGTTAAATGTGACCCTTGGTAAGGCCGAGGTGATTGAACTTCCCGGGGCTATTTCTGATGTCATGGTGGCTGATCCCAAAATTGCCAATGTTCAGGCGATTCAGAGCAATCGTTTGTATATTGTGGGGTCTTCTATCGGTGATACCAATTTGATTGCACTTGATGAACTGGGCAACGTTATCAAAAAAATGAACATCCATGTGCGGGTGGATACCGATGCGATTGAGGCCATGGTAAGCGAGCTTTTTCCGCAAGAAAAGAATGTTCAGGTTCATATGATTGGGAGCCACTTGGCTTTGAGTGGATCTGTTTCCACTCCCTCGGCTGCCCAGAAAATTGTTCGCTTGGTGGCTGCCCGTATGGGTGAAGTTCAGAAAAAAGATGCCAAGGACGGCGACTCCATTATAGAAAATTTGTTGGAAGTTCGCGGCGAACAACAAGTCATGCTTCGCGTGCGTATTTTGGAAGTGTCCCGTTCAGTTCTTAAGGAATTGGGGCTTGAAACCAGTGCCAACGCGCCAAGCACGACTGGTTCGACACTGTTTGGCCGTACGGCTCCAAGCGAGTTAAACGGCTTGATGGGGTCGGTTGCTGTCGGGACGCAAACGGGCCTCAACGATACTCCGTTTGGTATTGCCAGTATGATTTTTGATTCCGGCATTAACGGGATCGGAACCATTCAAATGCTGCTTAACATTCTTGAGAAAAATAATCTGGGGAATGTCCTTGCTGAACCAAACTTGACGGCGGTTTCTGGTGAAGAGGCTGGGTTCCTTGCGGGTGGTGAATTTCCAGTTCCCGCTGGCCGTGACCAGAATGGGAGTATCATTATTGATTACAAACAGTTTGGGGTATCTTTGAACTTCAAGCCGATTGTTCTTTCCGAAGATAGGATTAGCCTTCAACTGAATACGGAAGTTTCTGCTTTGAATCAGGCCCAAGGGTTGACTCTCTCTGATGTCCAGATTCCAGGTCTTGATGTGCGGCGGGCTTCAACTACTGTTGAGTTGAATAGTGGTGGCAGCTTGATGATGGCTGGTTTGCTCAAATCTGAAAATACCAAGGGGTTGGCTGGAATTCCCGGAGTCAAAGAGACACCAATTCTTGGGGATCTTCTCTCTTCTAAAAGTTTCCAAAGGCAAGAAACCGAATTGGTGGTTATCGTAACCCCCTACTTGGTTCAGCCTTTCGCGGATCAAAAACAGGCTAAGGCGGTAGGTGAGAGCATTTTGGGAGCAGATCTTCCTTCGCCTCCTCCAACGTCAGCCATGACACCGCCAGACAAAGGGAGGCCTGAAACTTTAGTGTCTGCAGAAGATGTGGTTCAAGATGCACAGGAAAAGGTTGTGGCCGCTCCTTTGAACCCGAACAGTCCACTAAGCAAAGTTTTCCATGCGAATATCAAAAAAATCTACGGTGATCGGGTAGAGGCGGCTCCGTCCGATCAGGCCTTCGGTTATATGCTTGATTAAGGCACAAAGGATACAAAGTGATGAAAACAGTCAGGATTTTTGCTCTTTTGATGGCAACAGCCACTTTGGTAGGGTGCGCTGAAGAGCCGAAAACATGGGTCAACCAAGATCGCGTTGAGGTTCACCAAGACCATTTTACCGATAGCTTTGAAACCGCTAAGCTTGATGACGGGATGCTACGGGCTATTGGTGTTTATTATTATCGCTATGGTAATGGGCCGATGGATGTTGTGGTTTCTTATGATCCGCGCTCAAAGGTCAACACTGCCGCAAAGGCTCAGGCAGCGATGGTCCGAATTGAAACAGCCTTGAGGGCTGGCGGTGTCAAAGATCTTCGAATTACCAAAACGGCGGCGGCTGGAAGTGGGGATGCTTCTAAAACCATGGTCAATTTTGAAGCTCTTACAGCGCATGCTCCGGAAAAATGCGGCTTGATGCCAGGTCTTGAGGGGCCAAATGTTTTGGAGCCTAACGGCAATGACGATCCGACGTACCGCTTTGGCTGCTCCATCGAAACTATGATGGCACGGCAGGTTTCCCGTCCTGCAGACTTGCTGGGTAAACATGGGTTTGAAACAAATTCAGATGCCCGCCGTCAAGATAAGGTCTTGTCAGGTCGTGGCTATTACGGGGACAAGGCAGCGGATAAACTCGAAGGCGAAACTGCTTCCGAAAATTAATTTTCCGAACGCTTTTTTCATTTTGCAGGTTAACCTCTGATTTATAATCCGCAGCTATAATCGAGCGTGGATAGGTCTATCAGTCTTTTGGGTAACAATCAGGATTAGCAAAAATGAACGAACATTCAGGGTCATCTTTTTCGGTTCTTCTGCCTGCAGCGCGGGTTGGTCTTTTTGTTTTGGACCAAGATACGCGGGATGCGGCTAAGGCTCTGCAAGACGATTGGCGTTTTGCCCGCGTTGTTTTTGAAATTAATGAAGGCGATGTTGAAACGGCCATTGCCTCGTACCAGCACCGCGAATCTCCTGATCTGGTTCTGGTTGAGACCTCAACAATTGAGCAAGGTTTTTCCTCTCGGCTCGAAGTTCTTGCTGGGAATTGTTCGGCGGGAACCGCTGCTGTCGTCATTGGTCCTGTGAACGATGTTTATTTATACCGCAAGTTAATTGATATGGGGGTTACGGATTATCTCGTGCGCCCACTTCAAAAAGAGATGATCGCGGAAGTTATCATTAAAACCTTGATCGAACGTCTTGGCAATCCCGGGAGTCGCTTGCTGGCTTTCGTTGGGGCTAAGGGCGGAGTTGGAACCTCAAGTATCGCTCATGCGTGCGATGTATTGGCTTCTAGCAAACTCGAACAGAAAACCACAATTCTAGATGCTGCGGGGGGGTGGACTTACCTGCCTGTGGCAATGGGTATGGAACCTCTGACAACCTTGAACGAAGCCTCGCGGGCGTGCGGTTCTTCCGATCAGGATTCCCTCAAGAGGATGATTGGGAATGTTTCAGACAAATTATCGGTTCTGGCAACTGGAGCGGAGGGGTTGCTGGACGAAACGGTTTCTCCCGAGGCTTTCGAAACCATTCTTTCCCGCTTGATGGCAACGTCTCCTCTGGTAGTGGTTGATTTATCGGCAGCTCCGGTCGGGATTCGCAAGGCAACCTTAATTAGAGCGCATGAGGTGGTTATTGTTTCAACTCCGTCTTTGTCCTCTTTGCGCACAGCGCGCGCACTCTTGCAGGAAATAAAAACACTGCGTGGGGGGTCGGATCAAGATGTTGAGCTGGTCATTAACAAAGTTGGGGAAGCGGCTGACTTAGAAGTGTCGGCGGCAGAGATACAAGGCGCGATGGGCCGGAAGCCCTCTTTGTCGATTGGCTTTTCTCCAAAAGTTTTTGCAGGCATGGAAGCGCAAGGTAAAAAAATAACTGACTTGTCTGAGGCTGCGGACGTTGTTTCGTCTTTACTTGGTATACTTCCAAAACTTCTCAGGGTTGAAGGATTAAAAGATGCTGTGGATAATAAAAAGACAAGCGGGGCAGAGGGAATGATCGGTAATCTGCTTGGAATGTTTAAGGCAAAGTAGGTAAAGGGCGGCTGAATGTCATTTGGTAAGAAAACGGGTTCTTCTGGCGCAGGCCACCACACAACACCGCACCACCATGCGGCGAGTGCGAAGCCGCCTGAGCCAGCTCCTGCTGTGATGTCTGAGCCAAGTAAGACTGTTGAGGCTCCTGCTAAAATTTCGTCTTCTCCGGCAACGGGTGGGCATGACTCGCAAAAAAAGCCAGCTGAAACCGATATACTGACCAATCAAGAACCTGAGAGCGTCCACGTTACCGGAAGCGGTGAAGTTGACTCTATGACGGCTTTGCGCTTACAGCGGGCGCGGAACAGAATCTGGTCTGATCTGCGCGATGGGATTGATCTCAAAGCTCTTGCTCGCATGGATGGGAAGGCAGCACGTGAAGAAGTTGGTTCGGCAGTTGAAGAAATTGCTCGTTTTCGCAATTTGGATTTGACCCCATCTGAACTGGCCGCAATTGCGCGGGAATGTTCGGATGATATGCTGGGTTATGGTCCGCTTGAAACTCTGCTCTCCGAAGATGGGATTGCAGACATCATGATTAACGGGCCGGAAACGGTCTATGTTGAACGTAAAGGGAAAATTCAGCGAACCGATATTAAGTTTCGTGATAACCAGCATTTAACAACAATTTGTCAAAGGATTGTGGGCGCAATTGGGCGGCGGGTTGATGAATCTTCTCCGATTTGCGATGCGCGTTTGCCAGACGGGTCGCGGGTTAACGTTATCATTCCTCCCTTGGCGGTGGATGGAGCGTGCATGACCATTCGTAAGTTTTCGAAAGACAAACTGACTCTTGAAAAGTTGATTGACTTCAAGGCCATGACTCCTAGCTGCGCTAAGTTGATTATGGCGATTGGACGATGCCGTGTGAATGTGTTGGTTTCTGGAGGAACAGGCTCTGGTAAAACCACGATGCTCAACTGTCTAACGCGTTATATCGAAGCGGGTGAGAGGATTATTACCTGTGAAGATGCGTGCGAATTGCAATTGCAACAGCCACACGTGGTTCGTCTTGAAACACGCCCTGCCAACCTTGAGGGTGTGGGCGAAGTGACGATGCGTGATCTTGTCAAAAACTGTTTGCGGATGCGTCCAGAGCGGATCATCGTTGGGGAGGTGCGGGGACCCGAAGCATTCGATCTGTTGCAAGCGATGAACACTGGTCACGATGGGTCTATGGGAACAGTCCACGCCAACAACCCACGCGAAGCTATCTCGCGGATGGAAAATATGATTGCGATGGGAAATTTGAACATTCCTTCACAAGCGGTGCGCGAGCAAATTGCTTCGGCGATTAACGTTATCATTCAGGTTCAGCGGCTTAGAGATGGGTCGCGCAAAGTGACACACGTCTCCGAAATTACGGGTATGGAAGGTGACGTGGTAACCATGCAGGATTTGTTTTCCCTTGATATTCTCGGGGAATCTGATGATGGAAAGTTGATTACTAGGCAAAAATCATCCGGTTTGCGTCCAAAATTCTATGATAAAGCTAGGGCCTACGGTGTTGAGCAATTGGTGCTTGATGCGATGGAAGAAGCTTATGGGTAAGTTAGGGTGAGAGAGTGTCTCAAAATCTAATCATCTTCTTGGGGCTTTTGGTCGTGGCGGTCATTCTGGGGATGATGGCGGCTCTCATCATGAACAACCGCAAAGATCAGCAAAAGCGGGTCATGGCGATTATCGCTGGAAAATCAGGCATTGCTGGGGATGAGTCTGCAGGAGATATTCGGGATCGGCGGCGGGCCGACATGGCGCGCAAACTGCAAGAGCAGGGGATTGGCAAGAAATTCAAAAAGACTCAGGAGCTAAGAGCCAAACTATTCCAAGCTGGTTGGGGCGATGTTCCTTTAAGGAAGTTCTATATCATATCGGCGGTGCTGGCTGTGGTTTTCGCCCTTGCTACTAAATTGGCTGGACAGTCTATTCCGGTTGTTTTGTTTATGGCCGTTGTGGGCGGAATTGGTTTCCCACGCTGGGTCCTCAAAATGAAAATCGGCAGACGTCAGAAAAAATTTCTGGAAGATTTTCCTGATGCTCTGGATGCAATGGTTCGTTTGCTCAAAGCTGGGATGCCAGTTGGGGAGGCTATCTTGATGGTTTCGCGGGAATTCACTGGACCTATTGGCGAAGAAATGTCGAAGGTCTATGACGAACAAAAAATCGGGATTCCTATGGCCGAGGCTTGCCTGCACATGGCAGAACGTGTTCCTTTAACCGAGGTTCAGATGTTTGCAACCGGCATTGCTATTCAACAACAAACCGGATCAAGCCTGTCTGAAATTCTTACCAATCTCTCGCGGGTTTTGCGGGCGCGGTTTCGTTTGCGCCGCAAAGTGGCGGCCTTGTCGGCAGAGGCGAAGGCTTCGGCGATGATTATCGGGGCGTTGCCGATTATTGTTGCGGGTGGTCTTTATGCAATTAACCCGAAATATATGGAGCCTCTTTTCTTTACAACCCAAGGAAAATATTACCTCACCGGAGCAATTTGCTGGATGTCCATAGGAATTTTGGTCATGCGCCAGATGATTAACTTCAAAATTTGATGAGCTGATATGTTCGACGAACAAACTGACCATATGATTATTTTAGTTATCAGCGCAATTGCGGCGATGGTGTCGTTCGTGGCTCTGGCTCTGCCATATCTCAACCGCAATGAAAAGAAAGAACATTATAAGACGGTTATTGAGAAAAAGCGGAAAGCTCTCTTCGAGCAAGCTAAAGAAAGCGTGGCCACACGAGGGCAAAACAAGGGGGATAAATCCCTCTCTGCTAAAGAAACTCTGGCGTTTATTTTTACGGTCCAGAAACTCTTTGGCCAGATGGGGGAAAAAGTCCGTGACCAGATGTTACAGGCTGGTATTCGTGATCCAAAAGCTCCGTTCAAGTACCTGATGGCAAGGGCACTCATTCCTCTGTTTCTTGTCACATTCACGTGGCTGGCGATGGTCTTCGGTCAAAAAGAATTTACGCCGGTTCAGGTGATGTTAGGGGTAGGGCTCATGGGAGCGGCCGGATTCTTCCTGCCTCCTGTTCTGATTAAGAACCACATCATCAAGCGTCAGGAGGAAATCAACCTGACCTTTCCCGATGCGCTTGATATGATGCTGATTTGTGTGCAGGGGGGGATTGGGTTAGAGCAAACAATCTTGCGCGTGGGTGATGAAGTGGCAGAACACGCCCCAACGCTTGCCGAAGAATTGGGAATTCTGGCTGCAGAAATGGGAATGCTCAATGATCGTCGCTCAGCCCTACAGGATTTTGCCAGACGAGTTGGAAGCGGGGCAGCCAAGTCTTTTGCTACGGCGATGATTCAGGCTGAACAATACGGAACCTCTATTTCCGGTGCGATGCGGGTTATTTCTGACGAATTGCGAGACCAACGTATGGCCAACGCAGAAAGCAAGGCGGCTTCTTTGCCACCAAAGCTGACAGTGCCCATGATTCTATTTTTCTTGCCGGCTTTGTTTATTGTCATTCTCGTTCCGGCCTATTTGTCGGCCGTGGCCGCAGGAGTTGGTCAGTAACCAAGAGGTAAGAGGCGTGAACGGACGCTCTTACCCGGGTTCGTGGGTACGTTCCTCTGATCTTCTTGCATAAGAGTCTTCTTGTGAAGGCCGTGCTGCCCGCAAGGCCGAAAGAGTGTCTCTCAACCTTTGGCTGGTGGTTGAAAAAAGCTCGTTCAAAGGAGGGTTCGACTCAGCCGGAACCTCTGCAACAGATGGTTGAGAGAGTTTCTCTTCGAGATGACTTGATGAGGAACCATCGGCTCCTTTGAGGCTAATGCCCAAGGCGGCTACGCTTGCAAACCTTGCAACCGTGGCAGATATCTGGCCAAAGGGGTTCCAAAAAGCGTTTGTGGCTCTTGTAAAGGAGTCCGTCAAGGACGATCTGGCGCGTGAGAACACACTTGTGAGTCGTTCGCGAAAACTTGGAGGCGTTGCGGCAGCTTCTTTTTCGGCGGCGGCAGCTCTGATCTCTTCCGTTCGCAGATTTTCCAATTCTTGACGCCGTCGATCTTCTGCTTGGAAAGCCAGAAGCTGTTTCATTTCGTCTTTGTAGAAGGCATTGTTCGGCTCCGCAGCCAAGGCGCGTTCAACACCGGAAAGGGCGTGGTTGATAAACTGTGTTGCTGTGCCACCTTCTAGAAGATTATACCGAATGGAGTTGCGCATATCAAGCATCTCGGCAATAGTCGGGATGGAGGATGGATGGTGTGCGGAAGAGTGAGAGGGGGCCGCCACTGTTTCCAAAGAGGTGACTTCCTCTTGCACACTACTAACCAATTGGCTCATGACCTTGGCGTGCTCAAGAAGGTGAAACTCTCTTTCCGCAAAGATTGCCTGATTAAATTCGGAGCCATAGGCCTCTCTTCTTCGATCAAGTTCCCTTTCCACATCGGCTTGTTCGGGGCGCAATTCGTCTGTTAGAAGCTCTGTGAGAGACGTTGGGTTCTTAACACTCCGCGCAAAGTGAACCGTGTCTGTAACAGCTTCTCGCAAAATGTTCCCACGTTTTAACATTTTGGCCAGAGTCCATTTCTCTTCCGTAGGGCGAGAGCGTCTGGCCATCACGGGCGAAGAGGCTCGTCCTTGTCCCTCTCCAGAGGAAGGCGGCGGTGAGGAAGGGGGAGAATTTTCCTCATCATTAATCGCGGAGGTGGGCGCAGAAGGAGTATTTCGCAGAGTGTTTTGAGCTGCCCTGACAAATCTGCGCAAACGATCAGCGTGATCTAAAAGACTTGCATTCAATGTTGCCAAGGTTGTGGCAGGAAAAGAAGAATTAGCCTCTTTGCGTCTAGCCAGCTCAGTCAAAACTTCTTTTTGCAGCGGAACAAGAACCTGAGCAAGGAAGATTCCTAGATTTTGACCTGTCAAGCGACCCAAGGCATCCCTAACTCTCGCTTCATCGTCAGCGAGTTGTTCTGGTGTCCAGCGGCGTGTACCGTTCGTCGCTACCTCTGCACGGTGGTCTTCCATGCCATGATGTGTAGGTTTCATCTCAATATGCTCTATATCTATGTTTCCTATACCTACACCTGTTCGGTGGGGAGATACAACAAGAGATAGAGAGGTTTTCCCTGAAGACGGCGCGGCGGCAGGAATCAATTCCCCCTCCATTGCGGGTACTGGCACATCAAGGGTAAAATCATCGTACGATCGCGGAGTTCCATAAATGGGAAGGGGAGGTACAGATGAAACCGCTCCTGCTAAGGAAGGTCTCTGCGGAGTAGATTCGTTTCCCCCGTCTTTTATTACAAAAGTAAAGGCTGTCTGGGGGGGATTTTCGCCGTCGTGGTATTTAACATCAATACCCAAATCGGGCCAGGATCTAAAGTTTTCCGGCTCTTCTTCCTCAGCGAAGAGGGGAGATGTCTCCGTGAGTTGGTTTTTTGAAATATACGTTGCAACGGTAGACGAAGCGGAGATATCCTTTGCTATCTGTCTTTCTTGTGCTTCAATAAGACCAATTTCGAAACGGTTGATCTCTAAATGGGTGGGGGTTGTTTCAACAATTCGCGCGGTCGCCGCAGTTTTCCTTTGCATAAGGTCGTCTAGATAAGCTTCGTAAAGCGCGGCAGCATCTGCGGCGGAGGTTGTTCTAATCTTAATCGTTAGAGAGATCAGACGAGACTCATAATCAGAGGAGAGCCCTTCTTGTGCTTTGCGCAGATAATCTGGAACGGCGACCTCTGACCCCCCACGAGGACTATCTGAAACCTTTGTACCCATCACACACCTCTATTTTCTAACTTTGTTTTTTATAACCCACCGGAGTTTCTCCCCGATCTTTTGTTAACATAGTATTGCACAATTTAGCCACAATCTACAAGATTTTTTAATTATAATATACATAATATTTTTAGGGAACAAAAAAAGAGGCCAAGGCCGAATCGGTGAAGCGGGAGCGGGGATAATCAGCAGAAAAAGCGGCGAGGAGAGGAGATCAGGAGAGAGGAGGGGCATTTTTTATGGAGGGGGAAGACCAGAAAAACAAAACCCCCGCCACTGGCGGGGGTGGGAATCGGGTAAGAATGCAAGGCTCTATGCTGGGTGAGGAGCAGGGGCGTTGGGGTCAACAGTTGCGCCAGTTAATCCTAACAAAACTTTTTCTGCTGTCCCTTTCTTCCCTGCCGTAAGGTCAACACCATTCTTTTTCAGGGCATCAAGAAACTTCTTAGTTTCTGCCTGAGTGTCAAGACGTGTCTTGTCGCCAGCTTCCCCAGCTGTGGCCATCCATGTGGGCATTACTTTTTTAACATCACTTTCAGTCAATCCGGCCTCCAGCATAGCCTGCTTATAAGCCGTCCAAGTTGTGCGGTCCGCAGCAGCAGGGGTTTTCCCCGGAATAAACGGAGCGGTAGGATTCTGAAGGTCAATACCGTTCTCTTTTTCGGCTTTTCTTCCAGCCGTTCTTAGAGAGGATGAATTTCCAAGGGTTTGTTCGACATCTTTCATTGCTGCATGAATATCTCCAGACCCTGTGGTTATTTTACTCGTGTCTAGTTGAACTCTAACAGTGCTAGCAATTTCTTTGGCTTTTTGTTCAATCGAATCTGCGAAGGAATCGGCACCGAAGAAGCGGCATATTGTTGCTAGCGAGGTCGCCATACTGACAATTCCCATTTTTGCTTGTTCAGGCTGAGACAGCATCTGCATGAGCATAGCGGCTTGATCTTTTTGCAGACCTTGAACTGTCGAAACTCTTTGAGACGTTGCCTGAAGGAGCATACCCGCCCCTTCAACTTCCTTGCCAGCGATAGCACCAAAGAAATCAGCCGTGGACGAAATCAGCTTTTCATTGACCTTGGAGGCGCGCAGGGCTTTGTAAAATCTATCGGTCGCCGCCGCCCGCGCCTTCTCATTCGGCGCAACAGACATATCGGCTACGTAAAGACGCAACGCATCGTTGAACGCCAGCTTTTCTTTGTCTTCCATTTTTTAACCCTCTCTTCATTTTTAGATTGTCATTGGAAATATAGTCTTTTTTTTCCAATTTTGCAAGTTTTTAGCGCGGCTGCAGCACCCAAGTTCTAACAGTTTCTCGTTGATTGTCTCCGATACCCGCCGTTTTTAATTCCTCGTCCAGTTTGTTTGGATCGGGAACACCGTTAACAAGAGCTTTCCTGTAGGCCTCGCGCAAAATACTCTCTTTGCCCTTCATCCCGAACGTATTGTCGGCAGTTAACCCGTTGAACGCATCGTCCAAATCAATGGAAGGAGCTTCCGCGGTTTCTGCACCAGCAGCTCTTCTTGTTCTCATTTCAATGGCATTTCTTTCTGAATCAGACGACACGTTGGCTGTGATGTTCTTCTCAATAAACTCTGCCAAGAGTTTTGGATCTTGTGCTGTTTCTATTTTATCGAGTTTCCCTGTCTTGACGAGGTATTCACTCATGGCAGTGAAGTACATTTCAGAAGAGGAGACACCACGTCTTGAGGATAGCTGGGTGAGGGCCTGATGGTCGCCTTCTCCGAATCCCACATCTTTGCCGTAGTAATGGAGAACAACCTCTTTGCGCAGATCATTGTTTTGTTTCATCTGGTCAGATAGTTTTTGGGCCCAAGCTTTTGCTGTCTCTTGTGGATCAGAGGTAGGTTTTTCTATCCCAATCATTTTCGAAAGGGCAAGTTTGTAGGCCGTAAGGGCATCCGCAGTGACACCAGAAGTGCTGGGGGTTGCTCCCTGAGCTTTTTCAATTAGCTTCCTGAACATTTCAGCATGAGCTAGTGAATTCATGTTGAAAGGAACTTCAGAAAAAGTTTTATCGCTACCTGGGGACACACGCTCTTTGGTGAAGTCAATGCCTGTAATTTTTTGGGTTAGGTCGCTGAACGTGCTATTGGGACTGTTACCCTCAGTGTTTCGTATGATTCTGGTGTATATACCGCCGACAACATCGTTTGCTTCTGGGACATCTTTAAGGTCCCCTTCGCCCGGAAGAAAGTAGTTTGCAAGGATAGTCCCTGTTCGCCCTTGACTCGTGAGGTCGGCTCCATATTGGTAAAAACCATAGCCCCCTAAGTGGCCTGCCAGTGTGATTGCAGGAATACCGGCTAAGAAAGGGTTGTCCAACATAGTGTTGATCACTCTGGATGGAAGGCTTGGAGCCGCGCCTGTTTCCCATTCGTGAGCTGCATTTCTTGAGGCTCTTTTGGGAGCTTCTGCGGCAACTCTTGAAAACATTTCATGCGCTTTAGCAACCGCCTGTGCCCCCACAGCCCACTTACTACCACTGGCCATCGGGTAGGGATTGGCTACCCCTGCTTGAGGTGGAACATTCGTTTCACTGTGATGTTTCACGAAGAAATGTTTGAGCGTATCAAACTCAGCTCCGCTGATTGCCTCTCCGGATCTCAGTAGGGAAGTGATCTCTCGTGGAGACGTGGATTCCGCTCTGTGAAGCCTTCCTGTCTCAAGCAAACGTTCCTGACTGGAGTCACGCAGATGGTTTCTGAGTGTACCGAAAAACTCCTCAATGCCTATACGATCTTTGGTGCGGGCAAGGGACTCAAGCCGCGCGGCCGCATCCCTGATATTGTTTGTAATGCTCGGTCCTTGAACGTGGTTATACAAAGTAAGCCATTTACCTTGATCTTCCGGTGTGGGGAACCTAACCAATGCCTCGGTTGGTTCAAAGGTGGTGCCAAGTCTTGTGACGTCGTCAGCGGTGAGGCCTGGCACTGAGCTTTGCAGTGGAGCCGGAGGAGCTGGAGGATCAACCGGTCTTGTGTGATGGTTGCGGAGTGCAGTCAAGCTGTCATCCGAAACAGGGCGGCCAGCTTTGAGATCGGCCAAGGCATCGTTTGTCGATGCGCCTTTTCCTTTCGGATAATCCTTGTCGGCGCGAAGGGTCTCAAGACGATCAAATACGCCTGCATCGGCGCGGCCATCAGGCGTAGTTGTCGCCCGTTCAATTTGTGTTACCAAGCGGCCCCGTTCGGCCACCAGAGATTCCTGACGCAAACTAGAGGCAAACTTTGTAAACTCTGCCTGTGTAATAGCTTGTCCACCTTCCAAGGCTCCGCGAATATCTTTCACTGCGCGGGTCTTGGGCGCGGTATTCGCGTCAATCAAGCCTGCTTTCCCCAGATCGGCGCGAAGAGTTTTCAAGGACGCGTCAAGGCCTTCAACTGGCGTTGTTTTGGGGGTGAGATCGGTGAATGTCTGCACAACCTTATCACCAAATTCGACTTTTTTTGCGGCGGCTTTTTCAACTTTGAGGGCGAGGTCATCCGGTTTTAGAGCCTCTCTGAGCTTGGTTGTCAAAGCGAGGTCTCCACCAAGTTCGCGGGTGGCCTCAGCCATGAAGTTTCGCGCAACTGCCACGCGATCTGCTTCGGGGGTTGATTCGATAAGAGCTCTATAAGAGGCTCTGGCACCAGAGAGGGTGACATCGTCAATCCTCGACCCGCTTTTTATCGCAGTGACCAAGCCATCGAAATGGGCGGCGACTTCGGCCGGAGCCTTCGCTAGTTTGGCACCATTACGAATTGCAGCCGCAAAAAAACTCGTGAAAGACATCAGCACACCTCTAATTTTCTCTATAATTATGGTTTTTATAGTTTAGCAGCCCTTTTATAGGTCGCTCTTTTATTATGCTCAAGATACCAGATTGGCGTGAAATCGGCAACGTTTTTATGAATAATAATATGAAATATTTTTACGAAGTATTTAACGAAATAGTAATAATTTATTCTGTATAATACGCCTATCTAGGTATATCTCGTGGGTGTGTAATGGATAATAAACAAAAACCTGAAGCAAGTATTTCTGCAGCACCTGAGGCGACGATTTTGTCTGCAATTGGACGAGCTTATCGTGAGAGCGAAGGGACCGTTGGTTCGCGGCCACTCTTATTTCTAGATAAAGCGGCTGCAGGGGTGAGTGCCATCGCTCTGAGAAACTTGCGTTCGGTTTTTTCTTCGGCGGCGGATGCTTCACTCACCAGTCTTCCTTCTGGTGTGATTGCCCCTGTGTTATGGGCTTTTTCGGGCGACTGGGCTCGACCCGGGGATCAACAAGTCAGTGCCGGAGTGGAACGCAAAGCAGAAGAGTTTTTTGCCGGAAAATCGCGCCCTGAAAAATTTGGAGAGTATGATCTGCGCATGGCGGCTGGGTGGACCCCGAAGGGGCCTATGAAGGTCAATGGTATTATGGTTGAAAAGCCGGAAACGGTTACCAATCTGCTGGCCGTTTTTGTTCGTGACAAAGAGGGAAATGTAGAACTGCTTGATCCTTCGGTTAAAATGAATTCCTTGGGGGAAATTACCGCATTGCCCAAGGCTCTTTGGGGGCAGGGGAAAACGGATGCGGATAAACGCTGGAAAGAAACAGCCGGAACTTTTGTTGAAGTTCAACTGGCGGCGGCGGCGGCTAGTTTGGGGGTTGGGGCGGTTACCAAGGGGATGGATATTCTAGGGGGTAAGGTTCCCAAGGCAGCCCAATTGGCGGAGACAGCACGAAACATCACTAGTAAAACCCAGAGTGTTGTGGCTCCGGTTTCGGGGCTGACAGCGGTTTCGGGAGTATCGGCCATAGGCGGAGCCTATGCTCAAAGCACATATTTTTCTCCCAAAGCGGTGCAGGGTGTGGTGGACAGCATCAGCGGTGTGCTGGCTAATCCTGAAAAACTGACCCCTCGAAGACTGCGGGAAAATTTGAATGGAGCCCTTCATGAGTACTCCTTTAAGGAGGGCGGGAATGCCAAGCAGGTTTATGTTCCTTCCCTGCGTTCAGGGGATGATCCGTTTAAGCGATTGGATTCTCTTTTATGGGGAAAAGTCGAAGGATATAGAAAGCCCCAGAACCCTTGGCAGGAATGGGCAGCCGATTCCAGATTGGAAGTTGGTGATATAAAATCAGCTTTGAGAGCCGACAAAGGATTTCAGAAGACGTTCTTAGGGATTGCGGAGAAAGCCCTTTCCGGCGGGAATCTTTCCGATGCAGAGATTTTTGTTCTCAGGGTAAAGATGAACACCGGTGAGCATTTCTCTGCTTTGACTGGAAAAGAGGCGGGGTCATTCCAACTGAAATACACTGAGGAAGAAAGACAAGATACGCTGAAGAAACTCAGGCTAGAACTCCGCGATGATTTGATTGAGCGTCTGGGGAACTATCCCAAAATTGGACAGCAAGTTGGAGTTTCTGAAGAAGAAAGAAAAAAGGCAGACTTTCTTGTTTTGCAGGAGAAAGTTAAGCCAAGTGACGCGGTGCTTCTAGAGTTTGTCCGTGGAGAATCGCAGCGTGTTAGCAAGGAAGCCGCGCCAGATAAAAGCAAAGTTGCCCCTGCCGCGGCTCCTGTCCCTTCTGGACCTTAATTCGACTCCTCGTGAAGAAAAAACCACGGATTTTTTCCCGTGGTTTTTTGATTTATAGGGATAATAGAAAAAAGCCTATCTTATCATCATGTGCATGGTGCTATCGACGGCGGCGGCATCCCGAGTTTCTTTCTTGTTCCGGTCCCAAGATCTTTGTTCCGGAGTGGCTGCCAGAATGACTTTTGCCTTCGTGGCAAAAGTCAAAAGCTCTGCAGGTTCGGCGGCGTTTGCGGCGGTGAAGGCTGTTTTGACATCAGCGGCGGAGGTTGTCGCAAATTTCCATTGACGACGAATTTCTTGGACCTCGTCTTTATCAATTCTTCCCTTGGCTTCAAGTTGTTTCAGACGCTGGTCAAGTTGATATCCGTTGAGAGTGATTTTTCCATCACGAACTTTCTTGGTGAAGTCTTCCGATAGCGAAGTGTCGCGGGGCAAAACGGGGCCTGTTTCGAAAGAACGCGCAGAGGTTTCGGGCGCAGGTTTTTTGGCGGTGCCTTGCTGTTCCAGATACTGAGCAATCAAACGCTCTCCTGCCAAAATTTGATCAGGGGTTGCCCGAGTTGAACATGCAATAGCCGCAGGAGTAAATGTGTTGTCACTTTGCAGGTAAGAGGTTATCGCTGGGCGAATTTTGGCAAACTCTTCGCTGCCTGTCTTATACCAATCCGTCTATGAAGAGACCTGTATGAGCCAATCGCGGTGAGCGATGG
>CAYZAR010000001.1:0-33847 GCA_964476455.1 uncultured Micavibrio sp. | reverse complement strand
TTCATATATGGTCGGTTGGTCTGAGGTGTCTTAGGTAAGATTTCAACGCTGAAACTATGAATTCTTATCTTCATTCATCATGGCAGAAGAATATGGCGGAATTTTGGTCCTCTTGCGCCATAATTGGCCATAATTTGAAATTTTCTTGGTTTTTGCCAAAAAACATATGCTTTGCACTTGGAAAAAGAGGGAATTTTCGGGTAAAGTCAAAGCCTTCGTCACATTTGGAATAGGAAATTTAATTGCTATGAAAACCGTTAAGGATATTCGTTCTGACTATCTCGGCTATTTTGCCAAACATGGCCACGAGGTCGTTCCCTCCAGTTCTCTGATTCCTCACAATGATCCGACGATGATGTTTGTTAACTCGGGTATGGTCCAGTTCAAGGATATTTTTACCGGCAAAGAAACTCGCCCCTATAAGAGGGCCACGACCGCGCAAAAATCTGTTCGCGCCGGCGGTAAGCACAACGATTTGGACAATGTGGGATATACGGCCCGCCACCATACGTTTTTTGAAATGTTGGGAAATTTTTCCTTTGGTGATTATTTCAAACCAGATGCCATTCCCTTTGCGTGGGAGGTAGTTACCAAAGTTTTAGAACTTCCGAAAGAACGTCTTTGTGTCACGGTGTACCATGATGACGATGACGCTGCCGCCATCTGGAAGAAAGTCGCGGGGCTGAGTGATGACCGGATTATCCGCATTCCTACCATGGATAACTTTTGGATGATGGGAGATACGGGGCCTTGTGGTCCGTGTTCCGAAATTTTTTACGATCATGGTGACCACGTCCAAGGCGGCCCTCCCGGGAGTGCCAATGCAGACGGAGATCGTTTCATCGAAATTTGGAATTTGGTGTTCATGCAGTATGAGCAACACCCAGATGGAAGCCGGACACCCTTGCCAAAACCATCGATTGATACAGGCATGGGCCTTGAACGCGTGGCGGCCATTATGCAGGGCAAACATAACAACTATGATACGGACTTGTTCCAATCCATCATCCAGCATACGGCTTCGCTGACTGGTGTTGATCCTAATGGAGATCAAGCCGCCTCGTTCCGTGTCATTGCCGATCATCTGCGCTCGGCGGCGTTTCTGATTGCCGATGGAGTCATGCCTTCGAATGAGGGAAGAGGCTATGTTTTGCGCCGGATTATGCGCCGTGGAATGCGTCACGCCCATCTTCTGGGAGCGAAAGACCCTATCATGTACCGTCTATTTCCTACCCTGCAATCTCTTATGGGTGAGGCCTATCCCGAACTTTATCAGGCTCAGGCCCTCGTCACTGAAACTCTCAAAATGGAAGAAAGCAAATTCAAGCAAACCCTAGATCGGGGGATCAAACTTCTTGATGAGGAAACCGCCAATCTTGCTACAGGATCTCTGTTGAAGGGAGATGTTGCCTTCAAACTTTATGATACTTTTGGCTTTCCGCTTGACTTGACGCAAGACGCTCTGAAACTACGCGGCATCAATGTTGATATGGACGGGTTTAATGCCTGTATGCAGCGGCAGCGTGAAGAAGCCCGCAAGGCATGGGCCGGATCGGGCGAAGTGGCCACGGAAAAATTCTGGTATGACTTGCTGGAAAAACAGGGTGGAACAGAGTTCCTTGGTTACGATAAAGAGTCAGCCGAAGGCCAGATCAAGGCTATCGTCAAAGATGGTCAAGAGGTTTCAGAAGCCCAAGCCGGTGATGACGTGCGGATTGTTCTCAACCAAACACCTTTCTACGCTGAATCCGGTGGTCAAGTTGGTGATATGGGGACCATTACATCTCCTTCTGGAGCTTTCATCGTAACCGACACCGAAAAGAAACTGGGTAAAATTCATGCTCATGTTGGTCGTGTGGCCAAAGGAGTTTTTAAGGTCGGAGATGCTGTGGAACTCAAAGTTGATCCGGCCCGCCGTGCTTCGATCAAGGCTCACCATTCCGTGACTCACTTGCTTCATGAAGCTTTGCGCCAAACGCTGGGAGATCATGTCGCTCAAAAAGGATCTTTGCAAACATCGGACCGTACACGGTTTGATGTATCGCATCCTTTGGCTGTGACGGCTGACCAGCTTCATGAGGTCGAGCGCATGGTCAACGAAGAAATCTGGGCGGATACCGAAGTGGTAACCCGTCTCATGGGACTTGACGAGGCAAGAGAGTCCGGAGCCCGCGCCCTATTCGGTGAGAAATACGATACCGAAGTGCGCGTGGTTTCAATGGGGCGGACGGCGCAAGGAGTCAACCATCCTTACTCGGTTGAACTTTGCGGCGGAACCCATGTTAAGCGCACCGGAGAAATTGGCTTGTTCAAAATCGTTAGCGAAGGAGCTGTTGGGTCGGGTATTCGCCGGATCGAAGCGGTCGCCGGTGCCACGGCTCTGGCTTATCTCGAAGAACAGGAAAACAGACTCCTCGCAGCGGCGGGTATTCTAAAAGTCCAGCCAGCCGATGTTGCGGATCGTGTCCGGCACTTGATGGAAGACAAAAGAAAACTTGAATTGGAGCTTTCAAACCTGCGCCGGAAAATGGCAACAGGAGGAAGTGAATCAAGCGGGCCTGCGGCAAAAGATGTTGGCGGAGTGAAATTCATTTCGCGGGTCTTACCGGATGTTCCCGCCAAGGATCTCAAACCGATGGCCGATGATCTCAAAATCAAAATCGGATCAGGGGTCATTGCCTTGATTGCCACGAGTGAAGGCAAGGCTTCTTTGGTTGTCGCCGTAACAGATGATCTAACAAACCGCATTAGTGCCGTGGACCTTGCCAAAGTCGGGGCCATTGCTTTGGGCGGTTCAGGCGGCGGTGGTCGCCCTGATATGGCGCAAGCTGGAGGAGCCAATGCCGACTCCGCCAACGATGCGGTCGAAGCTATCGAACGCAAATTAGCGGGGTAAGAAAGGGAGCGGGCCGAGGCTGTGCTGGTTCTTGTTCATTCAAATCCGCCCAGAAATTTTTTTGGTCAGACGAACGTTATTGATTTGTCTGGAGAGTTTCTGGCCGCTCAGATGGATAACATTAGAAGTCAGGATCTGATGTTTTGTGTTTGCACGGGGTTTGAAGAAAATGACTATAAAGACCTTGGCAAATCTTTGTGTGCGTTGTTTCGGCACGCAGGGAGGTTGAAACTACAATTTCCTGTTTATGGGCCAAGGCCTAGCCGTGGGCAAAGGAATACGTGTGAAAACGCACTTGCTTTCTGGGATCATGCCGTCAAACGGTTGAGCCGAGAGAAGCCGAATACAGGGGCGTGCGTGGCCATGGACGCGCTGGATCATATCGAGAAGAAATTTTTATTGTATGGCGATTTGAAAGCCTTTGTCTTTGGGGCCGTTGTTTATGCGGCGGGCGAGGCTGTTCAGGATGATCCAAGACTTTTGCCCCGCGTGGTGGATGCTTTGGAAAGAGTTCTGATGAACACCGCTGGTCACCTTGTCTATCCAGAAATGGAGGAGTTGTTTTTTGAGGCAGGGGAAAAATGGCGGGATCTCATGGCTCAAGCTTCGCCTTCCTTAAGAGCAAAAAGTATCAAGGTCCTTACATACAGGCAAAATTTTTCCGAGGAGCCGATTGAGGAACTACAAGATCTTATTGATTTCGTCAGGGGGTATGGACACCCCGCCTTGGCGGGAGATAGGCCTCCTCAAGCAAAACAACGCCCTGATCTTCGCTTAGTTATCTCCAATGTAAATCCATAATGCCAGATATAAAAGGGGGATTCCGCCTTTGTTAAGATCGTGGTAAAAAATAGAGCCTATAGCTAGTCTCTTCTTTTCACATCTTACAAAGGATGAATCTCTGATGGCACGGAATAAAATTGGATTGGTCGGCGCAGGCCAAATTGGCGGTACGCTGGCTTTGCTTGCTGGTCTCAAAGAACTCGGCGATATTGCTGTTGTGGACATTATGGAGGGGGTTCCTCAAGGAAAAGCCCTTGATATTGCTCAAACGGCTCCGGTCGAGGGGTTTGATGCGACTCTGGTCGGGAGCAATTCCTACGAAATTCTTGATGGCGCAGATGTCGTGATCGTTACGGCAGGGGTTCCCCGTAAGCCTGGAATGAGCCGCGATGACCTGATCGGAATCAACAAGGGCATTGTTGAGAGCGTCGGCCAAAATTTGAAACAACACGCACCGAATGCTTTTGTGATTGTGATTACCAATCCGCTGGATGTGATGGTCGAAGTCATGCAGCGGGCTACGGGCTTTGCCGCCAATAAGGTTGTGGGCATGGCCGGTGTTTTGGACAGCGCGCGGTTTCGTTGCTTCTTAGCCGAAGAATACAAAGTTTCAGTCGAAGATGTCAGTGCCTTTGTTTTGGGCGGACACGGCGACACCATGGTTCCTCTGACACGCTATTCAACGGTAGCAGGGATTCCTTTGCCAGATACGATCAAAATGGGCTGGACCACACAGGCCAAGATTGATGCCATTGTGGATCGTACCCGTAATGGGGGAGCCGAGATTGTGAATCTGCTCAAAACCGGATCAGCGTTTTATGCCCCTGCAGCGAGTGCGATTGCCATGGCAGAGAGCTATTTGCGCGATAAAAAACGGGTTCTTCCCTGCGCTGTGAAACTTTCTGGCCAATACGGCGTCAACGGTCTTTACATCGGGGTTCCGGCAGTGATTGGGGCTGGTGGGGTTGAAAAAATTATTGAAATTGAGCTGAATGCCGCTGAACGCGCTATGTTTGATAATTCAGTAAACGCCGTCAAAGGGCTTAATGAAGTGATTGACAAAAAAATGGCTTCTTAAAAGTTTATTGCGTTTTTTAATTCTAAAAAGCAAGCCGGTGAAATTGGCTTGCTTTTTTTGTGAACTTATCATAATAAAAAATTATGAATAATAAAGAGATTCAAAAAGCCGAAAATTTATGTGGCTTGCCGGCGTGGTTCTGTCGTGTTCCCCTGAGTAAAAAGTCAGGAAAAATAGCTTTGAGCGAATTCGTTTTGCGGGTGGTTGCGGGGGAGTATCCGATTCTGGTGCATGCAGAACAAGCTGGAGTACCTGACACTCGACTTGCCAAGGTGATGGGAATTTCTTACGCCACATTGAGGGCGTTGGAGGATCATCCGGATGGTTCAGTCCATGCGTTAGGGCGAGAGGCTGTTGCAAGGTTTTGTGATTACTACAAGATTTCTCCAGCGCATCTCGTGCCACTCATTGATAATCCTTTCTTGTCTTTGCCGACAGGTATCACAGAGGAAATTCTTGTGCGCTTGAGAACAAACCCTCTTCTTGCGCCGGAACGAGCGGCGATTGAGTGTGAAAAAAAACGGTATCACCGTTTTGGCGAACATCCTTTATTTGTCGATCCTTCGCGGTGGTTCTCGCAGCTTGAGGGAAGGCCTGATTTTATGCAGATTTTTAATGACCTTGGAAAAGATCAAGGCGGGACAGGAAATTTTGAAAATCTTGCGCAGTTTGGGTTGGAGGTTTTGCTTGATGAGATGCTTCAAAGCGAGCGTATGCGTTGCCTCAATCAAAAAATTTCAAACCGAAGGCGGGCTCTCTCATCTGCTGAGTTGCGGGAAGCCACATTCAATCTATTTGGCGCAGATCATGAAGGGTACGTGTCTTCTGATCTGGTGCGGAGGGTAGATCGGAGTTTGTCAGAGATTTTTTCTGGTCGTGCAAATTTAGAGGACATGACATCTTTGATAAGCTATCAGGTTTCCGGTTATTTTCTCTCTCACGAGTTTAAAAATGCAGAAGCAGAGTGGGGAGAATTTGGCTGGAAAAATCCGTCTTCTCAAGATTTTGTGGAGCGTGTGAGGGAATACATCAAAGCCAGAGTTGAGTACAGAGAATGGCGGCAGAGAGAGGATGCGTTTCAACACGATGAAGTTTATGCCGATGCGATTGCGGAACGGCAACGGCTTGAGAACTGGATAGAACAAATAGCCTCCTCTTCGGGGGTATGTGTGCGGAGATTGGTTGCCAACCATGCGCTCATCACGCAGTTTGAGCAGCAACAAAGAACGCCATCAGAGCGTGAATCTGCTCCGCCCCCTCAGCTTGCCGCAAATGCCCGATAACCTATCCTATCGCAAAATTTTTCTGATCCATCTGGACCCCTCTATAAGGTTGTCCTAATTTACTCAAAACTCTCTACGGTGCGGCGGCGGAACTTCCTGCCCACACCCACCCCATTGTAGATTGCGGGAGCAAGGGGGTTTGGTAAAAAGTGATAAGAGAGCAAAGCAACAAGGTAAAAATAAAGGTCTCTGCTCCGATAACAGCAGGATCATTTTTTTTAAGCACATTTCCGTAGGCATAAAATCGGGTGGCCGTGGCAATCGCCGCCATAAAGGCAAGGCAAAGTCCGGGGAGTGAAACTTCTTCCAGTTTGTCTTGTACGTTTACGACCAAGGACAGCCCAATAAAGGCCAAGAAAACAGGAATGAGGGTTTGCAGATTCAGTTTTTCTTCCCCTTTGAAAACCAGAAACAAGTAAAGCATCAAAGTGTAGCTAAACAGGATAGTAATAACGACAGGTCCTGGGAGAAATTGCATGGCTCCTAAGATGCCCACAATAGAGATTGTCTGGAAAAAACCATTTGAGATGCCGTTTTTGATATTTTCTTTTTTTCTCAAGAGTGGGCGTTTGGTTCCAAGGCAAAACAAGGTAAGAGATGCCGTTCGTCAGAAGGTGGTAAAAAGGATGAGAAAAGCCTGATTGACACCATCTGCGTACGCCCCTCTTGTTGCGGGAGGGTAAAGCCCAAAGACAGCAGCCGAAGCAAGAGCAATAAGGACCCCTAACGTTTCTTTACGAAGCATAGGAGGCTTTCCTTACGCTGCTTTGGTGAGTGGGCGGTATTTGATCCGGTGTGGCGTGTCGGCATCCAATCCAAGGCGGCGGTGGCGGTCAGCTTCGTAATCTTCATAATTTCCTTCAAACCAGACCACTTGAGAGTCTCCTTCAAACGCCAGAATGTGAGTAGCAAGGCGGTTCAAAAACCAGCGGTCGTGCGAGATCACCACAGCGCAGCCGGGGAATTGTTCCAAGGCTTCTTCAAGAGCTGATAAGGTTTCTGTGTCAAGATCGTTGGTCGGTTCGTCAAGCAGCAAAACATTCGCTTCGGTTTTGAGCATTTTGGCAAGGTGAACGCGGTTGCGTTCCCCTCCTGAAAGTTGCCCGACTTTTTTCTGTTGATCGCCGCCCTTAAAGTTGAACGATCCCACATAGGCCCGACTTTGCATTTCGATTTTTCCCATTTTGAAAATATCGAGTCCGTTGGAAATCTCTTCCCAGACATTCTTATCAGGATCAAGACTGTCACGACTTTGGTCAACATAGCCAAGCTGAACCGTATCCCCCACGCGGAACTCCCCGCTATCCGGTTTTTCTTGTCCGGTAATCATGCGGAAAAGTGTACTTTTCCCTGCACCATTGGGACCGATCACCCCCACAATACCTCCCGGGGGCAGTTTGAAGGACAGATTGTCAATCAACAAACGGTCGCCAAACCCTTTGGAAATATTGATGGCTTCCACCACCAAATTGCCAAGACGCGGCGGTGTGGGAATAACAATCTGGGTCCGGCCAACGGTTTCCCGTTCATTCTCAAGCAGCATTTGTTCATAGGACGCAATCCGCGCTTTGGATTTCTTGCGCCGCGCTTCAGGGCTTTGGTGCATCCATTCCAATTCGCGGTCGAGGGTTTTCTGGCGGCTGGCTTCGCTCTTGGCTTCTTGTTCCAGACGTTTGCGTTTCTGGGTCAGGTAGGCGGAATAATTCCCCTCATACGGAATGCCATTGCCACGGTCCAGTTCAAGAATCCAGCCCGTCACATTATCAAGGAAGTAGCGGTCGTGCGTGACCATCACCACGGTTCCTTTGTAATCGGTCAGGAACCGCTGCAGCCACGCCACGCTTTCGGCATCCAAGTGGTTGGTGGGTTCATCAAGCAGCAACAAATCTGGTTTTTCGAGAAGCAATCTGCAAAGCGCAACGCGGCGTTTTTCTCCACCCGACAAATTGTCTACACGGGCTTCCCCGGGGGGGCAGCGCAGAGCGTCCAGAGCAATCTCAACATGACGCTCTAGTTCCCACCCGTCCACAGCTTCAATTTTTTCCTGCAGCTCGCCCATCTCGGTCATGAGTGCGTCCATATCGGCATCAGGCTCGCACATCAAAGCTCCAATGGCGTTGTACCTCTCGACCATTTCGGTGATGGGTTTCAAAGCCACCATGACGTTCTCAAGAACGTTTTTGGAAGAATCCAGTTGTGGCTCCTGCGCGAGATATCCCACGCGGGCCCCTTCGGCAGACCACGCTTCCCCGACATATTCTTTGTCAAGTCCAGCCATGATTTTGAGCAAAGTGGATTTCCCCGATCCGTTCGGCCCCAAAACGCCAATTTTGGCCCCGGGGAAAAAACTGAGGGTCATGTCTTTGAGGACGGTTTTTCCGCCCGCATAAGACTTGGTCAAGTTTTTCATTACATAAACGTATTGATACGCGGCCATCTCAATTGATCCTAACTTGCTTTTGCTGATTGGGCCTTTTTATAAGGCGGATTCACTAGGAACTCAAGGTGGAAAAGGGTTGCGAACAATTCTATGTAAAAACATAAAAGCGGGCCAGATAGAGGGATGTGGTTTTAGGCAAAAATAGGAGCTTTCTGATTAACAGAAGTTTAGGTAAACTAGGCATCTATTCTTAATTGCTGCTGAAAGAGATTTATTATGTGCCCTCCGAATGACCCTCCTTCTCTTGACTCCCTCTCTGAGGCAAACCGTGACCGTTCCCATTTTTCTGGTCACGGAAGATCTCGCGGGTCGGCGGGCTATGTTGACCCCAATGACCAAGATCAGAATATTGATTTTCTAGGTCGGCGAGGGGATACCGTCTCTATGACACCGCCTCAAGGTGGATTCGAAGAAATTCAAATCGCGGCAGCATGGGATGCTCAAGATATGCCAGACCTTAGCTTGTTGGGAAGATTGATGAAAAAGACCAAGCCCTTTGATATTGATCTTGATCTAGGCATTTTATACGAGATGAAAGACGGTTCTCGTGGAGCTATCCAAGCCTTTGGGGAACAGTTTGGAAACTATGAAGACTTCCCCTATATGGCTCTTTCTGGAGATGAGCGGACAGGCCGCACTGAAGGCGATGACGAATATATTCGGATCAACGGCAAAAAATGGGAAGCTGTCAAACGCATTCTGATTTATGTGTATATTTATCATGGAGCCTTGGACTGGGCACAGGCGAAGCCGCAAATTCATGTACGGGTCCCGGGCCAAAAACAGATGATTGTGTCTTTGTCCAGTCACCACAAGGACTTGGCCATTTGTGCCATTGCCGGAATTGACAACGTTCGCAATGGGTTACGGATTACCAATTATACGGAATATTTTCCCGGCCATGCTGAAATGGACCGCGCCTTTGGGTATGGTTTGGAGTGGGATAACGGGGTTAAAGCCGAGAGGTAATTAGAAATTAAGATTTTCCCGATAGAGTTGGTGGAATTGGCCGTTGTTGGTCGGAAAGTCTGTATAGGGTTTGTAGATGTCTGAAGTTGAAATTACGCGTTCGGCGAGTATTGTTTCTGATCCCAGTCTTGCCGATGTTTTCATCCTCAAGCGTGGGGAGATGGCTAATCTTACGCGCATGGACCCTACTCTGAAGCGGATTATGATTGGGGTTGGTTGGGACGTGATCGGGTTTGAGGGAGAAGCCCCTGATCTTGATGTCAGTCTATTCATGCTTGATAAGAATGACAAAACAGCCGCAGACGAGGATTTTGTCTTTTACAATAATTTGAAAAACGCGGATGGCTCGGTTGAGCATATGGGAGATAACCGGACCGGAGCCGGAGATGGCGACGATGAAAATATTCGGATAGATCTTATGCTCCTTCCGTTTGATGTGCGCAAAGTTGCGTTTTCTATCTCAATTTACGAAGCTCCTGAGCGGGGTCATAGTTTTCGGAGTGTTCGCAACTGCTTCTTGCGGATCGTCAACGAGGAAACCGGGATTGAGTTGATGCGATTTAACCTTGATGCCGAATTTCTTGAAGATCCTCAAGCAACGGCGGTTCTAGTCGGGATACTCAATCGCGAGGGGCCAAACTGGTTTTTCGAAGGAATTGGGCGTTTGGAACAGGGAGGACTGGCCAAGCTTGCGACAGAATTTGGAATTGTTGTCGCCATGTAGTTGATTGGCAATTGCCTCTTTTCCCCCTAAAAAAAACGCCGGCTTTCGCCGGCGATCAAGTTAGGTGGGTAGTAAGGGGGTAAGCTGGTAAAGAGAGAGCAATCAGAACGGGAAGAGCACATCGTAAAGCTGTTGCCCGTACCGTGGTTGCTGAACATCTGTAATTTGGCCATTGCCGCCATACGCGATACGCGCTTCGGCAATTTTCTCGTAAGAAACTGTGTTGTCTACGCTGACATCTTGAGGACGAACAACCCCAGCCAGTTTTAACAAGCGGTTTTCGTAGTTCACGCGCACCTCTTGTGATCCCTGAATAACCATGTTGCCATTGGGCAAAACTTGAGTCACGGTTGCGGCAAGTTTCATTTCAATTTTTTCTTTGCGGTCCGTTGTTCCATCGCCTTTGAAACTCGAATCCGCGCTCTGGTCGCTTAGGTTCGTAGGATCTATTGCTTCGGGCAGAACTTGGGCCAATTTGGTTTCTATGCCGAGAAATTTTGGCATAGCGGCTTTCTCGCTGGAGGAGCGGGTACGGTCCGTCGCGTTTTGCATTTTTCCTTTGTCGTCAATGTTGATGACTACGGTCATAATATCTCCAACCGTCTTGGCCCGTTGGTCTTTGAAAAATCCCTGTTGGGCTCCGGTCCAGAGCGAGTTCCCTGCCTTTGGGTAGGTTTTCTCCTCTGGCATGGGCATACTGACGGGCCGGTAATTGGCAGTTTGGGTCGGGTTTTGAACCGCAGATTGGGGGGGAACTTCCCCAATGTTTTTGATGCGGTCTACCGAGCTACAAGCCACAAGGTTGCTACTGGCAACAAGCGCGACAAGCAAGGGCAATAGAGGAAAGTCAAAAATGCCGCCGGAGTATAATTTTTTATTTCTACTTGTTTTCATGATATTCCACCTTCTTTGTTTTTTGCTTGCACGAACTTATTCAACTCTGACTTCGTGGTCTCCAGTAACTTCCGCTGTGACGGATTTGTTGCTAGAGAGATTCATAACCCGCACCCGATCACCTTCGGCACCGTTTTGCATGGCGCGTCCTTTGGCCGATAGTTCCAGAGGTCCAGCGTTAAAGAAGATAAGAACATCATCTCCCCGCGCAACCAGTTGTGGAGAGGTGACTTCTCTGTTTCGTACGGGATGGCCAATGGTGATTGAGCGGATAGGAGTTTTCCCAACCAGATGATCTGCATCCAGAATGACATCCCGTCCCAAGCTTGCCTCAGAGACATCAATCCATTCAATGTCAGTTGAACCGATGATCTCGCCGGATTTGAGGCTGCTTCGTAGAACCGGAACTTGAACGCTGCGTTCTACGATCCCGCTGACGCTGATGGTTTTAACAGGATTGTCGGCAGAGGGAGCCGCAAGTGTTGCCGAGAAAACGTCCCGCCCGGGAGTGTAGGAAAGCTGAGAGACCTCAACTGTGGCTGGAAGATCGCGAGGCAAGACCAACGAGGCATTCAAGTTAGAAAGAGTAACAGTAAAATCTCCGCTGACACCCTTGGCAATGAGGGCCTCTTTAAGACTATTTTCAATGTCGGTGGAGGAGACCGAACTTGATTCACGGTGCAAAATGCATTGGTCTGTGGCCGAGGCCGGAGTCCAATCAAGATGATAGGCCGAGGCGATGCGGGTCAGGGTCTTTACTCCTAGGATCATATCTTTGCCAATCTCTGGAGCTGATCCCAAAACGGCATCTTGCCCTTCTGGAAGATCGTCAAAAACATCCGAAAGGTGAACCACACTACCTGCAATCGAGCTGTTAGAACGCAAGGTTGCGGCTTCGGCTGCCGGAATGGAAAGCAATAGGTAGAGCAGGGCATAGCCAAGCACCATGGCAACCGTCACACTCTTCAGGGTGTAGGTACACATCCACAAAATACACTGTTTGGTTTGTTTGATTTCATTGTCTGACATGGCTTAATTCTTTCCTAATTCAAAGAGTCTCCAAAGGACTGACCAAGGTCGGATAGCTGATTGATGGTGTCTCCCATCGAAATGGATGATTGGCTTTCCATGACCATCAATGTGGCCGCCGCCATAACTCCAACGAAAACCAGACTCCGCAAGCTGGTAACCATCAGGTGGAAAAGAACAGTGGTGTTTCTATCTGTTTTCATGGTGTTACTCCTTTTTTGCCTAGTTTTGCCTACAAGACAGTCATTGCAAGCTCCGTGCCAGTTCTTATATTATGACTATTAGCGGAGCTGATTCACCGATTCCATCATCTGATCCGAGGTTCGAATGACGTTCGAGTTCATTTCATAGGCCCGCTGTGCTGTAATCAAATTGGTAATCTCTTTGACCGAGTCCACGTTCGATTGTTCGAGCATAGACTGGCGCAGCGATCCAAAATTCTCGCTGGCAGGAGTCCCAACCAAGGCTTGCCCTGAGGCAGGCGTTTCAAGGAACATGGTATCGCCAATGGCTTCAAGACCTGCTCCATTGACGAACATTGCCAGTTCAATTTGCCCCAAATCCTGCATGGCGACTTGTTGAGGCATTTTGGCCGAAACTTGTCCTTCTTCGTTGACCTCAATCGAGAGAGCATCTTCGGGAACCGTGATCCCAGGGAGAAGGCGATACCCTTCCGAGGTCACAATTTCCCCATCTTGGTTGACCTGAAAAGAGCCAGCTCTGGTGTAGGCCGTGTCACCGTTTGGAAGCTCAATCTGGAAGAACCCCCGCCCGTTAATTGCGAGGTCAAGATCATTGTTGGTAATCAGGATGGTTCCTTGCTCGTGAATGCGGTAAGTTGCGGCAGGCCGAACCCCGAGGCCGAGAGAAAGCCCAGACGGAACAGTTGTCCCATCCGCCGAAGATGTTGCTCCCGGGCGGGTGATGTGTTGGTAAATCAGGTCTTTGAATTCCATCCGTTGCCGCTTAAATCCCGTGGTCGTCATGTTGGCAATGTTGTTGGAAATCATATCCACGTTCATTTGCTGGGCCAGCATTCCGGTTGCGCCAATATCAAGTGATCTCATGTGTGTTTCTCCTTAATCCCTCTAAAGTTTAATTACCGCTGATTTTAGCTAGACGCTGAATGGCGGAAGATTGCCTCTCATGCTCGGAATTCAGCATTTTTATGGTGGATTGGTATTGCCTCAAAATATCAATCATGCGTGACATTTCGACCACCGAATTCACATTGGACCCTTCCAAATATCCCTGCTTGACGATAGTTTCTGTGGCTGGACGCCCCGCCCGCAAGGCACTATAGAGTCCGTTTCCTTCTGGTCGCAAATCGTTGATGCTTTCAAATTCATCAATGGTCAGTTTGCCAACGGCGTTCCCATCCACCGTCACGTTTCCGGATTCGGTAATGACAACCTCTTTGGCTTCGGCGGGAATGGTGATGGCACTGCCGCCTGATCCTGCAACGGTAAAGCCGCTGGTGGTGACTAACTGTCCGTTACTGTCCGTGGTAAGATTTCCCGCTCTTGTATATTGGATCTCACCGCTCGGCGTTTTGACTCCTATGAAGCCGGGCCCTGACAGAGCCACGTCATAAGTTCCCCCCGTCAGTTGAATTGGGCCAGGCTGCGCCGAGGCGTACTGCCCCGAGTCAAATACCATCGAAAGCGGCTCTTTTTCATTGCGCGGCTTTGAAATATACTCTTCGAAAATCGGGTTTTGTTCGCGGTAGCCGGGGGTGCTGATGTTCGCGACATTGTTCGCCGTTAGATCCATTGCCCTTTGCAGAACCATTTGTCGGGAGAGCCCGACATAGAGACTGTTTTCCATTGTTTACGGTATCCTTATCCCACTTGTTTTTTGAATCTATAAATTGTTCTGGGATCATTGTTGCGAAGACTGTGCCAGAGAGAGGCAAAACGCTAACCCACTGAAAAAAGGCGTTTTTTCAAAAAAGGGGCTAAAAAAACCGCTTTGATTTGACGTATTGGAAAAATATTCCCTGTCCTGTGGGGAGAGGAAGGGCGGAAGGAATTGCCGAGTTGGTTCTAAGTTTTTCCTCGGATACAATGGCAGAAGGTATGATTCGAAAACAATAAAGGTACGCAATGGCTCACGGAAAAGAAGTAGTTGAAAGCGAAGGTAGCGATGAACCCCCCCTTGATGGTGAGGGGGGAGGGTCTTCCAAAAAGAAAATCATTTTAATCGTGGTTCCTCTTTTGTTACTACTTGGGGGGGGCGCAGGGCTCTATTTCACAGGAACGCTTGATAAAATTCTCAACAAGGAAACCTCGGCTGAGGCTGGCAAAGAGGGAGAACACGGCAAAGAGGCTGCTGGGGACAAAAAAGATGAGGGAGAGGGAGACAAAAAAGCCGAAGGAGAAGGAGAGCCTGGCGGCGAAGGGGCTGGACCAGAGGTTGCTTTTCTTAAAATCCCTGATCTGATTGTTAATTTGACCAGCGAAGGGCAACCTCGCTATTTGCGTCTTTCCATCCAGTTGGAACTCGCCAATGAGGCCGATATGAAAGCCGTTGAGAAGGTCCTTCCCCGCGTGGTTGACCAGTTCCAAACTTATCTGCGCGAGCTGAAAGTCCAAGATCTGCGCGGGTCAAAGGGAATTTATCGGTTGCAGATGGAATTGTTGTCGCGGGTGAACGCAGCAGCAGCTCCAACTCAGGTCAAGGATGTCCTTTTTCAGGAAATTCTGATACAATAACCGTAAGAAAGAGAAACTGGCCCGCTTTTTGTAAGAGGGTGAGGTAAGTCGGAAATTTTTTAGGGATCGGAAAGGACAGGGCCTCTTATGGCTGACGCGCCAACGCAAGACGCCGAGCAGATGAGCGAAGAAGAACGCCGGATGATGGCCGAATGGGAGGCCATGGCCGGCGGGGGTGATGGTGGCAGCGGAGCCGCTGCGGCCGATTCTGCTTTTGGAGGAGAAGCTGTTCCGGCTCCTGACCTCATGCCGATGGATGAAGGCGGGAATGCCCGTATTCTGAACCAAGCTGAAATTGATAGCTTGCTTGGCTTTGACGACATTGGTGGCGAAACAGCGACTTCGGGGGTCATGGCCCTGATTAACTCGGCCCTCGTGAACTATGAACGTCTGCCGATGTTGGACATTGTTTTTGACCGATTGGTTCGGCTCATGTCCACGTCTTTGCGGAATTTGACCTCGGACAATGTCGAGGTCTCGCTTGACCAAATTTCTACGGTCCGCTTTGGGGACTATCTGAATTCCATTCCTTTGCCTGCCATGCTGTCCGTTTTCAAAGCGGAAGAGTGGGACAATAACGGATTGATTGTCGTGGATAGTTCGCTGATCTATTCGGTGGTAGATGTTCTTCTTGGTGGACGCAAAGGGACACCATCTATTCGTGTTGAGGGACGGCCCTACACAACGATTGAAACCCGTTTGGTTGAGCGGATGCTCAATGTTACCTTGAATGATATGTCTTCGGCGTTTGACCCGCTCTCTCCGGTCAGTTTCAAACTTGAAAACATGGAAACTAACCCGCGCTTTGCTGCTATTACCCAAAGCGGAAATGCCTGCGTTCTGGTGCGGATGCGCATTGATATGGGAGATCGCGGCGGACGTGTCGAGATTTTGATCCCTTATGCCACACTTGAACCTGTCCGCGAACTTCTCCTTCAGATGTTCATGGGTGAGAAGTTTGGGCGTGACTCCATTTGGGAAACGCACTTGACCAACGAACTTTATCAAACGGATGTCCATCTTCAAGCTGTGATGGGTGAAAAAATCGTGATGTTGCGCGATATGCTGAACTGGACGAAGGGGACATTGGTCATGTTTAACACCAAACCTTCCGACCAGGTCGAGATGAGATGCGGTGATTTTCCTATGTATCTAGGGCCTCTGGGACAAAAAGAGGGAAACATCGCCGTACGAATTGAGCGGTATATACCGCCTGAGCAGGAGTAAGCCGAGATGGGGGGCAGTGTTATGGCTCTGGTTTTGGATATTGTGGTGATTGTCATGTTGGGCGTGACGATCTTTTATGCTTTACGTCTGTCTCGTCACCTTGATACGTTTCGCTCCAACAGATCGGACATGGAAAAATTGATCCGTGAACTTTCTACGCAGATTACGCGGGCTCAGGAGGGGATATCCACACTTGATGAAATCTCGAAGGAACGCAGCGATGATTTGCGCCGATTGGTTGCCAAGGCCCAAGGTCTTAGCGATGAGTTACAGTTAATGACCGAGTCAGGCAATAGTTTGGCCGGACGCTTGGAAGGGCTGGCAACGAAAAACCGAACTATTATTGATGAACTCAGCGATGCAACGATCAATAGAGTTTATCCCGGGGGAAAGCCTCCGGTCGTACCGTACCAACCCGAAGAAAGAAAAATTGTGCGGACACCTCTTGGCGCGTCCACTTCCTCTTCCTCTTCCCCTTCCCCTTTTACTATTCGTGATCCTGATTTCGAGAGCTACGAGAAAAAACCAACGCTCGAAGAACGGGGTTCATTAGAGGAGAGTGGATTTTCAAGTCAAGCCGAACGGGATTTGGCGGATGCCCTTAAAAAATGGACCCCTCAGAAATAGGCGAGGGTAAGGAGAGATTGTGCGTAAGCTGCTGAAACATTTTCCCAAGCAATTGCGGGTGTTGCCCCTGTTGATTGTTGTAGCTTCACTGGCTTTTGTAGTGAGGATTGGCGATGCGGCTTTGCAAGTTCGTTCCTTGAGCGGTGCGGCCGAAGCTGCAGAAGAATCTGATACCAAAAAAAGTGAAGACGCTTCGACTGAAGCAAGTGGAACACAACCGCCTGCGTCCGAATTGAAGGATGCGGCAAGTGATACTCCTAAACCTGCAGAAGAAAAAACAGCAGAAAAAGAAAAAACTTTAGAAACTGCGGAATCCACATCTTCTTCGGAGAAGGAAAAGGGAGCGGTTGCAAAAAAAGAAGAAGCTCTCGAAGAAGGAGACCTCAAGAAATGGAGCGATGCCTCGGAAACGGAAAGCGATTATTCCACAGTTCGGAAAGAAATGTATCAAGACCTTTTGCAACGTCGTCAACAGCTAGATGCAAAAGAAAAGGTGTTGAGTGAGAGAGAAGCTTTACTGGAAGCAGGCCAAAAAGAGTTGGATCGTAAGTTTCAGGAACTTTCTGGACTGCGGGATGAAATTCAAGAGCTTCTTAAAACTCAGTCAAAAGAAGAAGAAGCCAGAATTTCAAGCCTTGTCAAAATCTACGAGGGTATGAAGCCCAAAGATGCCGCGCGTATTTTTAACACACTTGATATGGATGTTTTGTTGCAGGTCGTAAGCCGCATGGGCGAACGAAAATCAGGAGCAATTTTGGCTGCAATGGAAGCTGACCGTGCCAAGAGCTTGACCACTTTGTTGGCAGAACAAAAAAATTTACCAAGCGTTCCCTCTGATTCTCCTGAGGCTCCCTCTCCATAATTTGTTTAATTATTTTCCAGATATTTTCTTTTGCAACACAGGGGTATGTTGTTTGCTCAAATATCTTTATTTGAAAAAGAAATAGCTCCTCATTTGTCAGGGGTTTGTTAATCTTTTACTGGAAATATAAGTGGGTGCAGTTCATGTGCCCCCATCTGGTTTGTCTTTGAGGAGAATTCTGTTATGTCCGTGGATAAAAATATGAACGTCTTGATTGTGGATGACTACAAAACAATGCTTCGCATTATTAATAACCTATTGAAACAACTTGGTTTCTCGAATGTTGATGAGGCGACAGATGGTGCTATGGCTCTTGAGATGTTCAAGCTAAAGAGCTATGGGTTGGTGATTTCCGACTGGAATATGGAGCCAATGTCCGGAATTGATCTACTCAAACAGGTCAGAGCCTTGCCCACTAACGGCAATGTTCCCTTTATCATGGTCACGGCGGAAAGCAAAACCGAAAACGTGATTGCGGCTAAGCAGGCCGGGGTTAGCAACTATATCGTCAAGCCGTTTAATGCTGAGACATTGAAAGGTAAGATGGCTACGGTCTTGGGTGATTTTTAATTTATAGTCTGAATTTTGTAGGGGATTTTTATTATGTCAAATAATGCTACTCATAAGTTAGAGCGGGACAAAGTTGTTCAAATTATCAGTTCGGTCATTGAGAAAGTAGAAGCGGCGGAAGATCTTTCGCGAGAGATGATCTATGCGGAACTGCGTGCTTTGCGTGAGCTCATTGAAGAGACTCGTCGAGAAATTTCTGCAACGCAGATGGCCGATATTTCAGGGAAGCACGTTCCAACGGCTACTGATGAGCTGGATGCTGTTGTGGCGGCAACCGAAGAGGCAACAGGTTCCATTATGGATGCTTGCGATGCTATTTCTGGACATGCGGATGCTCTGACAAATGAATCGAAAGAGTTCTTGATAGGAGAAGTGACCAAAGTTCTTGAGGCTTGTTCTTTCCAAGACATCACTGGCCAGAGAATTACCAAAGTTGTCAAAAGCATTAAGACAATTGAGAACAAAATTAATCGCTTGATGGGGATTTTGGAAGAGAAAATTCCTGGAATTCCTTCGACTATTAAGGACGAAGATCTACGAGTTGGCGATGCGCGGCTGATGAATGGCCCACAATTGCCCGATAAGGCGATTTCTCAGGCTGATATTGATAAACTGCTGGCGGATCTTTTTTAACGGACACTAAGTCTTTCAAAATATTTTGGAATTGTCTTAGGCTTTCTTGTCTCGCGGTCTTGCTGTGGCCTTCCTGCTGTGGCAATTTGGGCTTATGAACCGAATCCGGATTCTTGCTACGACTGTTGCGGCTTTAGCCTTGTTCTCTCTTCCTCTTCACGCGGAAACGAAGGAGGAGAACGTTGTCGTGCGGGCAGGGAATCATGACGGCTATACGCGACTTGTTTTTGCGTGGCCTACTCCTCCCAAATATACAGCAAAAAAAGAATCTGGGTCATTAGTTTTAAGCTTCTCAGAACCTGCGCATCTCAGTGTGACAGGGCCACAGCCTCAAAGTTTTCCTCGCATCAAAGGGTATCAGGTTTTAGGCCTTGGCGAGGTCAAAATTGATTTTGAGCCAGAGACGACTATTCGCCATTTTACAGTGGGCAATCGTTTGATCGTGGATCTTAAAGGGCCGGAACCGTCAGCCCAATCACCTACGCAGGAAAGGAAAACCGAGGCAAAACCTTCGCCAGAAAAAATTGAGCCTGCGGCTGCGGCTTCGGTTGCAACACCGAATAAGGAAGCTCCTGTTGTTAAAGAAGAGCTAGTCAAGACTGCGGAGCCTGTTCCTCCCTCTTCTCCTGCGCTGGATCCTTACACTATTCAAATGACCTCGACACAAGCGATTGGGATTGCCGCATATGAGAGGTTTTCTTCACTTTGGATTGTTGTTGATGTTCCTGATTATCAACTATTTCCTCAGTTGAGCGGCCCCAAGAAAGAAAGTCTTCCCGTCTTTAAACGTATAGCTTTTGAAGGGGGAACGGCTTTCCGACTTAAACTTCCTGCAGGGTATCATGTGCAAGGGGAAGGGGAAGGTTTAGTCTGGAAAATTTTTCTCTCCGGCACAGCGGCTCCGGCAGAAAAAAAACCAGTTGATTTTACGCGAGTAGAAAGTGAGAAGTCAGAGGCCAGCCAGAGTGAGGAGAGAGAGACAAAAAGCCAACTAGCTTGGCCATCCAAGTCAGCACGGCAAATTCTATCTATAACGGACCCAGATGCGGGCGATGTTGTCAAAGTGGTTACGGTCGGCAGCGCAGATGATTTTTCTGGTCCCGCACAGGGCTTCGTAGAAGTCTCCGCTTTGCCTGCAAGTATCGGAGCTGCTTTTCTGCCTAAGGCAGATGACGTTGAAATTCGCAAAGGCAAAGAAGGGCGTATTGATATTCTTCGTCCCAATGGGTTGTCGCTTTCCGATGAAAAGAATGTTCTGGCTTTGAAGGCCAAAGATGCATCGGACAAACAGGGCGAGAAAAAAACGAGTGGAGATCAAGGAGAATCTTCAACAGCTTTTAGTACCATTTATAGTTTCTCTAATTGGAGAATGGGAACTCCGGAGACTTTGAGCGAGAACCAGAGAATTATCATGTCGGCTCTTTCTGCAGAGAAAGACCAAAAAAAAGCCGAGGACTTACTGACATTAGCAAAACTGGTGCTTTCTTATGGGCAGGGCCCTGAGGCGTTGGGATACTTGGATTTTGCTTTGCAAATGCTTCCTGATATTGCAAATAACCCAGAATTTCTAGCTTTGCGCGGAGCGGCGGGGGCTTTGAGCGGAAAGTATGACCAAGCCTATAAAGACTTGACTGCTCCGAGCCTTGATGCCATCTCAGAAATTAAATACTGGCGCGGGTATGTTCTGGCGGGGCTTGAGGATTGGAAACAGGCAGGAGAAATTCTCCCCAAGGATGTCTCGATTCTTGAGCACTATCCTGTTGAAATCAAGGTTCCTTTTGGTCTCGGGCTTGCGGGGATTGCTTTGCGGGCTGGGGACATTGGCACAGCCGAACAAATAATGGAAAAGATATCTAAAGGAGTCGAATCCCTTCATCCCGGGTATCAAGCTGCCCTTGAATATTTGCAGGGAGAATCGAGTCGACAAAAGGGAGATATTCAGGCAACTAAGGATTTGTGGTTGCCATTATCAACTGGTCCAGATGATTTGTATCGCGCCAAAGCGGGCTTGGCGTTGACCTCGCTTGAGCTTGATAAAAAAGAAATCGACATGGACAAAGCGATTGATCGGCTTGAGGGACTTCGCTACGCGTGGCGCGGAGATGAGTTGGAAACCGCTATTAATGCTCGTTTGGGAAAGCTTTACATTGAAAAGGGCGATCACATGAAGGGGCTGACTTTGTTGCGGCAAGCGACTAGCCTAGCCCCCGAGTCAGACCAAGCCAAGCAGATTAAAGAGAGTATGCTTGAGACCTTCCGAACACTTTTTATGACGGATGCACTCAAAAAAATTTCTCCGATTGATGCTGTCGCTATCTATGATGAATTTTCGGATCTGGCTCCTCAAGGCGATGAAGGAGACAGACTAACCAGAAATATTGCCGAGCGTTTGGTGGATGCTGACTTGCTGCCACGGGCTGAAAATCTTTTACAGCACCAAATTGATAATCGGTTGCAAGAACGGGAAGGTGCTGCTGTTGCTCTGCGTCTTGCCTCTTTGCAAGTTCTGGATGGAAAGCCAAATAAAGCCCTTGAGACTCTCGCAAAGGCAGAAGCCTTTCTGAGTAAAGTTTCTCCTGACCTTGCGGCACCGGATCGGCGTCAAATCGCCTTGCTGCGGGCGCGGGCTTTGGCGGATCTTAAAAAACCAGAAGAAGCATTTGCCGCATTGGCGTTGCAAACCCAAGAACCCGATGTTCTCCGGTTGCGTGCAGATATTGCTTGGCGGTCAAAACGCTGGCAGGATGCGGCAGATGCTCTGGAACAGATTATAACCTCTCAGGAAATTTCGCAGACTCGTCCTTTAAGTGATGACCAAGCGGCAACAATTCTGAACTGGGGGGTTGCTCTGTACCTTGCGGATAATCGCTCGGTGCTCGCCAATTTGCGCGAACAATATAGCGACCTTATGGCTCAAACCGCCCTAGCTAAAAAATTTGATGTGGTCACACGTCCTCGTCAAAGCGCATTGCTTTCAGATCGCAACACAATCAACAACATTGTTAGCGAAACAGATATTTTTAAGAATTTTTTAGAAAGTTTCAAAACAGACAATATTCCAACTTCTCCGAAGAAGGAATCATCGCCAACACCTCCGAAACAGGCGGAATCTCGAGAAGAAATTGTGCCGCCTTCTCCTTCCAAAAAACCTGATGTTAAGCTTCAGGGAGATGAAAACGGTCTTCTTAAAACGGATATGGTTCCGACAGATTAAAGGGCAGAGAGCCAAATTTCTTCTTGCTCGGCTAGCGCGACAACAATTTTATCATAGCGTTTTTTGGTATCGGCCACTTGCGTAGGATTGTTGTAGAAATCAGGAGAAAGCATTTCAGTCTCAATGGCTTCTTTTTCTTTGCTGAGGCGCGCAATTTCTTTCTCGGTTTTTTCAAGAGATTTCTTGGAGGGAGATTTTTTATTGTCTTTCACGGGTTCAACAGGTTTAGGCGCAGAGACTTTCTTTTCGTCCTTGCGTTCATCGCGTCGTGATTGAATGGTGAAGTTGCGATAGTCTTCGAGATCTCCTTCAAAAGGTGTGCACTTCCCGTCCTTGATTAACCACAAACGATCTGCCACACGTTCGACCATGTTTGGATCATGGCTGACAATTACAACTGCTCCTTCATAGGCATTGAGTGCCTGTACTAAGGCTTCCCGTGCATCAATGTCCAAGTGGTTGGTCGGTTCATCAAGCAAGAGGAGGTGCGGTGCATCAAAGCTCATGAACGCAAAAAGCAGTCTCGCCTTCTCCCCGCCGCTGAGCGAACCGATTTTGTTGTCGGCCAAATCTCGAGAAAAGCCAAACGCCCCAAGTTTAGCGCGGACTTTCGGTTCGGTAATATCGGGGATTGTTTTGCGCATCAGGCTCATCATTTCCTGATACGGCGTGCTTTCTACATTGAGTTCATCGGTTTGGTGCTGTGAAAAATAACCAATCCGAAGTTTTCCCGAGCGAAAAATTTCGCCACTCATAATCCCCAATTTTCCAGCAATTAACTTCATCAAAGTTGATTTTCCGTTCCCATTTGCTCCAAGTAAGGCAATACGGTCGTCACGGTCCACATTTTCATGGACAGAGCGGAGAACAGGTTTCCCTTCGGTATAGCCAATGTCTGCCTTTTGAATTGAAATCATGGGCGAAGGAATTTTATCAGGGTTGGGAAAGTTGAATTTTATGGCGCGTGCGGCAATCACAGCGTCAACAATGTCCATACGTTCCAGAGCTTTGACCCGGCTTTGAGCTTGTCTGGCCTTGGTGGCTTTTGCCTTAAACCGATCAATAAAGGCTTGCATATGAGCGCGTTCGGCTTGTTGTTTTTCGTACATCTTTTGCTGAAGCCCGCTGCGCAAAGCCCGCTCGCGTTCAAACGTGTCATAGTTTCCGGTAAAAAGCGTCAATTGTCCCTTATCAACATGAACCACATGGTCCACGCATCTGTTAAGCAGTTCCCTATCATGCGAGATAATCATCATCGTGTGAGGGTAAGAGGTCAAATAGCTTTCCAGCCACATAATAGCTTCAAGGTCAAGGTGATTAGTTGGTTCATCCAGCAACAAAAAATCAGGTTCAACGAACAAAACTGAAGCCAGCATCACCCGCATTTGCCACCCGCCGCTGAACGACGAAAAGGGTTCATTCAGTTGTGATTCCTTAAAACCGAGACCGGTCAAAAGAGTTGCGGCCTTGGCCGGAGCAGCGTAGGCATCCATATCGGCAAGGGCTTGATAAATATCTGCAATCTTGTGCGGGTCTTCTTCGGTTTCAGAGTCTCTCCACAATTGAGCCATACGCTCATTGGCTGAAAGGACAACATCAATAAGGGGAGAATCTGTTTCGGGAATATCTTGCCGCACCATGCCCAGCCGCTGATTGCTGCTCAAGCTAATCGCGCCGCCATCGGTATGAAGGGCTCCGGAAATCAATTTGAACAGGGTTGATTTTCCGGCCCCGTTGGCTCCCACAACGCCTACGCGCCACCCATCCATGACATTGAGGGTGCAATTGTCAAGGATTGTGCGTGCGCCGATACGATAGGTCAGATTGGAAATATTTAGCATAAGCTCACTCTATTGTCTGGAGAGCTTATGGCATGAAAACCCTAGAAAAGGGAAGGGATTTTTACCCCTATTCTCCAGAAACAGGCGCGGCAGGCACGGAGGGAAGCAAAGCTCCAGAAGCGGCTCCGGCGGCATCTCCTATTTGCGCCCCTGCGTCAAAGCTTTGGATCAAAGAAGCCGAAACCAAATGCCACCCATCCACCAAAACGAAGAAAATAATCTTGAACGGGAGGGAAATCACAATCGGAGGTAACATCATCATCCCCATCGACATCAAAATCGAGGAGGTCACAATATCAATCACCAGAAAAGGCAAAAAAAGCATGAAGCCAATTTCAAAAGCCCTGCGAAGTTCGGAAATCATGAAGGCCGGAATAATAACTTGAAGTTCAACATCTTCGGCTTTCTCGGCTTTGGACTTCGAGACCTCAAGGAACAGTTTCAAATCGGACTCGCGGACGTGTTTGAGCATGAAAGTTTTAAAAGGAAGAACCCCTCGCTTAAAGGCTTCTACTTCATCAATTTCTTCGTTCATCAAGGGCTTGACCCCTTGCTCATAAGATTGTTGCAAGGTGGGAGTCATAATGAAAAAAGTCAGAAAAATAGCCAAAGACACCATAACCGTATTGGGTGGGGTTTGCTGTAACCCAATGGCGGAACGTAAAAAGGACAGCACAACAATGATCCGCGTAAACGAAGTCATCATGATGAGGATAGAAGGAGCAAGAGACAGGACGGTCAGCAAAGCCATCATCTGAACCACGCGCCCCGTCACGGTTCCGGTGTTTTCTTCGCCTCCCATGTTCAGTGAAAGAACCTGTGCAGCAGCGGGATGGCTCGCGGCCATAACCAGACAACTCATTCCCAAAAATCCCGCGAGTACCAAAGTGCGGGCGAAGGGAAAGTTTCTGAGTTCGAAATTCTTAAACAGGCGGGTCATTTTTTGGTATCTCGTGCGGAGGGGAAATAGCGGTTTCAACAACGGTTTCTCCATTTGGTCCTAGAATAACAAGATGCTGAACATTGTCACGCGCCAAAAGGATTGCCTTCCTTCTGGCATCAAGAGGGAGAATTTCAACGACATTCAATCGTCTTTGATGCGCATTCAAAACGGAAGATTGCAGTCCAAGGCGGCGCAGCAGAAGCCAAAGCCCCCCCATAAGGGCCAGCACGAAAAGAAGGGCCATGACAAAGCGAAGATAATCGGTCCAGATCATTCGGAAAAGTCCTCTGTGGCATTTACAATCGCTTGAATATCTTTTAGCTGCGCGGTGAGAGAATCAAGAATGGCGATAAGATCCCCCATTTTGTTGAGGGTTTCTTCAAGTTCTTGCGCATCTTGGGAGGGTGGATTGCGGGTTATGTCCTCACACAGGGCGGCAACACGTCCCTTGATTTCCTCAAAATCCATAATCTCGCCTTGTTCCAGTTTGGTCTGGGCTTGCTCAAGCTTATCAATTTCAGCTTTCAGACGGTCGAGAAAGGATGAGGTCATGGGGTTTCCTGTGAAGAAGTTTCCTTGTCAAGCAGAGACGCTTCAGAACTTAAAATCGCGTCAAATGGGTTTGGCTCACCATTGGCCCTGTAAACATAGGAGAGAATCTCAGCCACGGCAAGAAAGGTTTCCGATGGGATAGGGCTATCCAACTCAATTTTGGCCAGCATTTCGGCAAGGGCGGAATCTTCACGGACTTTAATACCATTGGCAAAGGCAAGGTCCAGAATTTGTTCCGCAATTTTTCCGCGTCCAGCTGCCGAGATTCTAGGAATTTTTTGCCCATCTTCAGAGGCTGTAATGGCAATAGCTGTCGGGTTTCTGGGTTTTTTCTTGATGTTTTCTGGCGGCGGGGTAGGCGTTTCGCCAGTGTCGAGCTGGTCAAAAGAGGAAGAAGGGCCAAGATCGGAAGGAGGAGGGTTTGGCATAGGACCTGCAAGGAGTCTGTGTGGGTAAGTTGTCCTAAAAGAAAAACACAAGGATATGGGTCATGACAATTGAAAATATCAGCCTTTTTCAGGCCATGAACGCAAAAATGAACTATTTGTCCCAGCGGCAGAAAGTTATTTCACAGAATGTTGCGAATGCGGACACCCCGGGCTATCAGCCTAAAGATCTGGAGAAAGTTGACTTCGGTAGGCTCTTGACCAACGTCACCAAGGAAAAAGCACCATCGGTTCAGATGGTTACAACAAATGATTCTCATTTCCCTCTGAATAATGCCGCCTCCACGCGGGAGCAGGTCCAAAAGCGGACCTATGAAGTCGCCCCTAGCGGCAACGGAGTCATCATGGAAGAGCAGTTGATGAAATCCAACGATGTTCAGTTAAATTACAACATGATGGTGAATCTGTATCGCAGCAACGTCGATATGATTCGGACCGCAATGGGCAAGAAATAAGAACGGGGAGAAATAAACCATGTCAGATATGATGAGCATCCTACAAGTTTCAGGTTCGGGAATGCGGGCACAAAGTGAGCGGGTGCGAGTAATTGCTGAAAATATGGCCAATGCCGACACGGCTCCGACCAAACCAGGCGAAAAGCCTTACACGCGCAAAACGATTACTTTTGAGAATGTTCTGGATCGTCATATTCATGAAAAATTGGTTAAAGTGAAGGACATTCAAGACGATACAAAGAGCGCGTACCAGAAAAAATATATGCCAGGCCACCCGGGGGCAGATGCAGATGGCTATGTTACGATGCCTAATGTCAATTCGTTGATTGAATCAATGGACATGAAAGAGGCCGGGCGGTCTTACGAGGCCAATCTGGGGATGTTTAGTCAAACCCGTGACATGATTAACAAGACCATCAGCTTGCTGGAATAGGGCAGCTTGTGTTAGAATAGAAAGACAGGAGTTTCGGAATGGTTGATGTGGTCTCTAATCCGGTTGCAGCGGCAAAAGCGTACTCTAATATGGCCAAGACGGCCAGTCTCAGCGGTGGAGAGGCCCCGTCCGTTGCCGCAACCCCCTTCGGGGATATGCTTGAACAAGCCACACGCTCGGCTATTGATACAATCCGAAGCGGTGAGAAGGCTTCGGCGGCTGGGATTACGGGAAAAATGGACCCTCTAGCGGTGACGCAGGCCTTGACCGCAGCGCGGATTACTCTGGACCAAGTGGTGGCTATCCGCGATCAAGCTTTGGATGCCTATAACAAGGTCATTCAAATGCCAATTTAGAGCTTTGTCCTCAAAACACTTCTAACCCGTTATCCAAGGCAAGCAAAGCTGACCATAGATCGGGGATCTGGTATATGAGTGCAGCGAGGCTGCACGAGATTCTGGATCCCGTTCGTGCTAGTGTCCCTGCGGGACACGCCAACGGGATGACCGGAAAATAGGTTTTTAGAATTGCTCCTCCATTATATTTCTTCTTTCCTAAAAATCATCTTGGACCTGTGGTCATAAAACGGGTAGTCTACTCCCATCACTCACACGGGAGGCAGCAGCATGACACAATGGGTTTACAGCTTTGGCGGGGAACGCACGGAAGGGCGTGGCTCCATGAAAAACCTTTTAGGCGGGAAAGGGGCAAACCTTGCCGAGATGGCCTCCCTCGGCCTTCCAGTCCCTCCCGGGTTTACCATCACAACCGAAGTTTGTACGCTCTATTACGAGAAGGCCGGAACCTATCCCGAAACACTCCACGAAGAAGTTCGTTCGGCTTTGGCCGCCGTTGAACGGGCTACGCAAATGAAGTTTGGTGATCCAGAAAACCCTCTGCTTTTATCAGTTCGTTCGGGGGCACGAGTTTCTATGCCCGGGATGATGGATACGGTTCTCAATCTTGGACTGAATGACCGGACTGTTGAGGGGCTGGCTCGCAAGTCGGGGGATGAGCGGTTTGCGTGGGACAGTTATCGCCGTTTCATCCAGATGTATAGTGATGTTGTTTTGAATGTGCCTCACCACTCTTTCGAAGCTATTATGGACGCACATAAACGCGACCAAGGTATAAGCGAGGATACGGACATAACGGCCAAGGGGTGGCGCGAAGTTGTTGCAGACTATAAAGATATGGTTCAGCGCGAATTGGGACGGAGTTTTCCTGAAAGTCCTGAGGAACAATTATGGGAGGCAATCCGCGCTGTGTTTGCTTCATGGATGACCCCACGGGCGGTGACGTATCGTAAAATTCACAGCATTCCCGAAGGGTGGGGAACCGCTGTCAATGTGCAGGCAATGGTCTTTGGCAATATGGGGGAAAGCTGTGCGACCGGTGTGGCCTTTACCCGTGACCCATCCACGGGCGAGAATTATTTCTATGGAGAATATTTGGTAAATGCTCAAGGCGAAGATGTAGTAGCCGGTATTCGGACTCCTCAACCTCTATCCAAATACGCGGGCGCAAAGGAACAAGGCTCTTTACCGTCTATGGAAGAAGTTATGCCGAGCGTTTATGTTCAGCTCGATGATGTGCGTCACAAACTTGAACATCACTACCGCGAGATGCAGGATATTGAATTCACGGTGCAGCAAGGGAAGTTGTATATGCTGCAAACACGGACCGGAAAACGAACAGCGGCGGCAGCTCTTAAAATTGCTGTGGACATGGTCAGCGAAGGATTACTTTCTCAAGAGGAAGCAATCTTGCGGCTTGATCCGGCAGCACTTGACCAGTTATTGCATCCTATGCTGGATCCCAAAGCGAAAAAAGAAGTCATCGGCAAAGGGTTGCCAGCTTCGCCCGGGGCCGCCAGCGGAATGATTGTTTTTACAGCCGACGAGGCGGAAGAAAAAGCAAAAAGCGGCGCGAATGTTATTTTGGTACGGGTTGAAACCTCACCCGAAGATATTCACGGAATGCACGCAGCACGAGGTATTTTGACAACACGAGGAGGCATGACTTCGCACGCAGCCGTTGTTGCGCGGGGGATGGGGCGTCCTTGCGTGGCGGGTGCAGGAGGAATTCAAATTGATATGGATAGCCGTACCTTGCGCTCGGGAGGGATCGAGTTGAAGGAAGGGGATGTTATCACTCTTGATGGGGCCAAAGGAGAGGTCATCAAGGGAGGTGTTCCAACCCTTCCTCCGCAGCTCTCGGGAGATTTTGCAACGATCATGGAATGGGCGGATAAGGCGCGGCGTTTAGGTGTACGCGCCAATGCTGAAACTCCCAAAGATGCCACAACGGCTAGAAACTTTGGGGCAGAGGGCATTGGGTTATGCCGAACGGAACATATGTTCTTTGACCCTCAGCGCATTCAAAATGTTCGTGAAATGATCTTTGCAGAATCAGAAGAGGAGCGGCGGAATGCTTTGACTCAACTTCTTCCGGCGCAGCGGAGTGATTTTATCGAGTTGTTCACGATCATGAAGGGATTGCCGGTGACAGTTCGCTTGCTTGATCCTCCCTTACACGAGTTCCTGCCTCATGAACCGAGGGAGATTGAACAGTTTATTAAACTCTCTGGTTATTCCGAAGAAAGAGTTCGTCGTCGTTTGTCTGAACTGAAAGAAGCCAATCCGATGCTTGGTCATCGGGGATGTCGTCTTGGGATTACCTATCCAGAAATTTATGAGATGCAAGTTAAAGCAATCTTTGAGGCCGCTCTTGATGTTTCAAAATCTTCAGGGGAAAGCGTGATGCCTGAAATCATGATCCCTTTGATTGCGACCAAGGTTGAGCTGAAGAGACTGAAAGACATGACCGACAAAGTCGCGGATGAAGAATTTATCAAAGCAGGGAGGCGGCTTTCCTATTCTGTGGGAACTATGATTGAATTGCCAAGGGCGGCGTTGATGGCGGGGGATATTGCAGAAGAGGCTGCGTTTTTTAGCTTTGGTACCAATGACCTCACGCAAACAACTTTGGGAATGAGCCGCGATGATGCCGGATCATTCCTGCCAATCTATGTCGAAAAGGGAATTTTTGCCAAAGACCCGTTTGTCAGTATCGATCAAGAAGGGGTGGGGCAATTGATTGAAATAGCATCTGACCGAGGACGTTTGGCAAAGCCTGATCTGAAACTCGGGATTTGCGGGGAACATGGCGGCGATCCGGATTCGATTGCCTTTTGTGAGAAGGTAGGCCTTGATTATGTGTCTTGTTCTCCGTATCGCGTTCCGATTGCCCGTCTCGCAGCGGCGCAGGCGGCGTTGAAACTCTCTCAAAAAAAAGATGAGAAGAGAAAGGCAGCCTAAGCTCTTGGTTTTTTAAGATATGTAAATTTGAGGCCTCTAAAAAGCAAACTCTCTTGCCTCGGGTGGGTTTCGCTCGTATAACCGCGCTGACTGACAATCAGTACGCTTAAAATTATACATAGAGGAAATTTTACATGGCCATTCAACGGACCTTTTCGATTATCAAGCCTGACGCGACTCGCCGTAATTTGACGGGGGCGATTAACGCCCGTTTTGAACAAAACGGTTTGCGGATTGTGGCTCAAAAACGGATTCAAATGACCGAGCTTCAAGCTAAAACTTTTTATGAAGTCCATAAGGCTCGTCCCTTTTATAATGATCTCGTTCAGTTCATGATTTCGGGTCCGGTGGTCGTGCAAATTCTCGAAGGAGAAGAGGCCGTTGCCAAAAACCGTGAAATTATGGGGGCAACCAATCCGGCCAACGCGGCAGACGGAACAATTCGCAAGGATTTTGCCGAGAGTGTTGAAGCCAACTCGGTTCACGGGTCAGACAGTGTTGAAAACGCGGCAATTGAAATGGCTTATTTCTTCAGCGGGACTGAAATCGTTGGGTAGATCGCTACTGGCGGTCTAACCATATTTTGAGTTGAGTGTTGGCCACAGCGTAGCTGTCGGCCAACTTCTCGACGGGGTCTTTCAGGTCATCTGGCACGTTCATTTTGGCGGCTCTTTCGATGCGGGCGGAAAGAGCAGAAATTTCTGTGAATCCGAAATTCCCCGCCATTCCTTTGAGCTCGTGGGCCCGAGCGGCAAGGACACCCATGTCGTTTTCAAGAAAACTGTGACCAATGGAGGTTACCAGCTCATGGGCCTTCTCGTGGAATCCATCAAGAAGGGAAAGGGTCTGATCTTTTCCAAGGCTAACCAAGAAGGACTTAATCATCGGCTCGTCCAAGCCATAATCAATCAAACTGCCTGAGACAGGTTTGGGGGAGGCTAAAGGTGTTTGCGCGCCCTCTTTCTCGGCCTGCTCAAACTTTCTAACAGCGAGAGAGAAAGAGTCTTCCTCCTCATCATCTTGTTCAGCCTCTAAGGGGATATTGCTGAGAAGCATTACAGCTGTTTCGGTATCAATATCATCAGGAGATTCGAATTCCAGATCAGGAAGAGAAGCAGAAAGAGAGGGATTTTGTGTTCCTGACTCTCGGTGAAGGGAAGATGAAGATGAAGGTGAAGGTTGAGGGTCTTCAAGGAACGTGCCTGGTTGGTTGGCAAACTTCCCTTGCCGATCAGCTTTTAGCAGAATGTCTTGTAGTTTTTCTGGCGAAATTGGCTTGCCTAGAAAATCGTTCATTCCGGCCTCAAAGCACGCTTTCACGTCTTCGGAGGCCACGTTTCCGGTCAAGGCAACGATGGGGGTGTTCGCTTTTCTGGGTACGGGAAGATCACGGATATGGCGGGTGACGTCCAATCCGTTCATGTCTGGAAGTTCAATGTCCATGAAGATTAAGTCAAACAAGTCGGTCGAAACTCTATCGAGGGCTTCTTGGCCGTTGCTGGCAGTTTTAACCGAGTGGTTATATCGCTCAATCATGCTGCTCAGGACTTTCTGGTTGATGCCATTATCATCGACAACCAGAACTGAAAGTTTCTTTCTAAACTGAGGAATAGAGGAGGAAGACAAAGTTGTGCTGGATGATTCTGAGAGATCCTCAACGCCCGGGAACATTTTCAAAGTGAAGAAGAAGGTTGTTCCTTCCCCTTCTTTACTGCTGATGTTAATTGCTCCCCCCATTGCCTCAATTAGGCGGCGGCAAATAGCAAGACCAAGACCTGTCCCACCATATTTCCGACTGATACTTGAATCGGCTTGCGCGAAAGGCATGAACAACTTTTTCTGGGCTTCTGGGCTGATCCCAATCCCAGAATCTTGAACCGCAAAGTAAACTTGATAAGTTCCATTGTTGTCGCTTCCTTCTCCGGTCAAGTCGCGGATTCGGATATAGACGGTTCCCTTGGAGGTAAATTTGACGGCGTTATTGACAAGGTTCAAAAGAACTTGGCGCAAACGGGTAGGATCGCCGCGAACAAAGAGGGGAACATGAGGATCCATTTCAAGCTGAATCTCCACACCCTTCGAGGCAGCGTGTCCTCCCATTAAGGTTTGCACCCCACGGACAAGGCGGGGAAGATCAAAGCTAACGTTTTCCAACTCCATCTTGCCGCTTTCAATTTTTTCAAAGTCCAAGATATCATTCAGCAAAGCGAGAAGAGCTTCGCCAGAGTCTTGAATGGTTCCCGCAAACTCCCGCTGTTCCTTAGTCAAAGTGGTATCAAGCATAAGTCTTACCATGCCCATGATACCTGTCATTGGAGTTCTAATTTCATGGCTAACGACTGCCAGAAAAGCAGACTTGGCACGGTTTGCTTCATCAGCAGCTTCTTTGGCTTTGTGCATGGCCTCGGTACGGCGGGCCTCTTGAACCTGCATATCGGCCATCATCTTCCGTTCGCTCTCAATGACCTGCATCAGGCGGCGATGTTCTGACATTTCCTTGGCATCTTTGATGTGTTGAGCCGCCTTATGAATGGGAGCTGTATCAATTTCGTTTCCTCTGTACTCTTGCGCAACCTGACTAGATAATTGGAAAACCGGAAGCGTGGAAGAGATAACAGCTCCGACCAGAAGCCATGATCCAACTTCAAGGCTGACTGAGGGAAAAACAAAAAGGTCATATGCAATTATGGAAATCCAAAGCGACATGAAGGCCAAAAAGAATCCAGACATAACTATTCCAAAGTGAATCCGGTATCCCGATAACAGAAAAGGAAGAGCCGTCAACATCATGCCTGAAACAACGAGAATGGGCGCATACATAAGCAATGCTGCAATAATCGGGGCAGAAACCATTAAAACCATTCCAGCAATGCTGCTGATCAAACAAGCGGAGCCTGCCCCAAGGAAAAGTGATTTTGGGAGTTCTTCATGTATATTGGGTGAGTGCCAGAGACCGGCAAGGATTAAGAGAGAAACCACAAGCCAAGCTAAGGGAGGGATCATGCTGCTAGAGAGTCCGGTTACAACAATAAACTGGTCAATCATAAAATTGTGGCAAAAAACAACAACCCATGCCGTCCCAACAAAAAGAAAAGAGACCCGTCGGAGCGAGGCATAAAGGGAGAGAAGAAGAATAGCCGCAACAAGCGGTACAATCCCCAGAAGGTGATCGTATATCTCGGCAAGCATATCAATTTTGATAGGGTTTATAACATGCGGAGAAATATAAGAGATAGTTCCCGGGGACCCTTTGACCTGAAAAACAAGATAAGAAGACTGACCACTCGTTAGTGTAACAGGAAAAGAAGAACGGATGGGGTGCTTATCGTAGATGTTTTCCAAGGTGTCGAACACCATTTGTCGCGTAAATCCATTATAAAGAAGGAGCTGAGACAAATAGCTCATCCGGCCATCTAGAGATCCACCAAGGCTAAGGGACCATTGATCGGTTGAGCTGATATTTGTAATTGGAATCACAATCCAGTGAGGCTCTGCTTTAAGCCCAAGGCTGATGGATGGACCGGAAACAGGATATTTCAAAATTTCGCCACGGTTAATGAGATCCAGAATTGAGTAAAGAGTATGGATTTTTTCAGGATCTTTGACGACATAGGCATAACCGGAAACATCAACGTTCGATGTGAGGTTCCCAACCACTAATTTTTTACTATCGGAAGGAGCAGGAGAGGCAACAGGTTGAGTGGTGGGGGCAGCAAGGCGGACTGGCGGCACGACTGGCGTAGGCTGAACTGCCAGTGTAGGAGCCGAAGTTGGAGAAGTTGCAGAGGATGTCGTTACGGGAACACTCGGGCTAGAACTTGCTGCGGCTTTGACGGCGTGCAAAGGCATCAAGCCCAAAAGGAGCCCAACGAGCATAACAATGGTCAGCCGATAGAAAATGCGCATCACAATCC